>CAIWHI010000060.1 GCA_903912435.1 uncultured Bacteroidota bacterium
ACCACCACGGGTTTCTTTTTCGTTTAATACCTGAATATCGTTGAGCATGTAAAAATGTTAATTAAAAACCCTCTTTAGTACTAAGCTGATTTTTCTGAAATGCAAAAGTAAGGAACGTTGACATAATAAATTCGATAAATTGGCGAAGTTATTTTTCATTTATGCGATTTTCAAAATCCGCGAATAGCCACCTATTTAAGGAGTTTGACAATGAAGCAGAAATGGAAAAGAACAAGCCAGGTTGTCGAATTTATTATGTCATCGTTCCTTTGCAAAGTGAGAAAAGAGAAGGCAGGAAATTATCCAAATCCATTATTCAATTTCATAATCGGGGAAAACTTCTGAAAGATGGAGGGTAAAACCAGGCAAAACTGATGATCTAACCACATCACTATTCACTAATAATTTGGATGGGGCATATTTCCCATCGATCAGCGTATAAATCAGCATGGTCTTCTGTGTTGGAAAAACCACCCAATATTCTTTTACTCCAGCCTCTTCATAAACATCATACTTAGTTTTAAGCTCCTTTTCACTATTTGAAGGTGATAATATCTCCACAATTATATCAGGCGCACCCAGGCAACCCTTTTTATCAATCTTCCTCTTATCACAAACCACACAAATATCGGGCTGAACTACTGTAATTATTTCAGCATCATCATTCGATTTCCGGGGAAGCCTTACATCAAATGGTGCAGAAATGACCTGACAAGGCTTACCCTTTAAAAACGTCCACAGTTGCCCATAGATATCCCCTGATATTAATTGATGGGCTGATGTTGGCGCTGGGCTCATCTTGAAAATACGCCCCTTTATTAATTCAATGCGCTCATCAAAAAACCATTTGCAATAATCTGCATAGGAGTATAATTTTTCTATATCTAGGTCAGCTAATTGCATAAAATTTTATTCAAAGGTACAAAAACCGAATACTTGTACCTATTGTTGGCATGGAATTTTTTAGCTATCTTTATCATTCAAATATAGATATTGGATTACATTCTCATACCGGTTAAAGACAAAACCGAAACTGATTTCTTCATGGATCTCTTCAAAAAAATGAAGAAAAATGCCACTAAATTATCAGCTGACAAGCTAGAAGATATGGCGTTTATTGAGGCCATAAGAGAGGGCGAACAATCAGGTATAGGTAGTTTAAACAATGTAAAAAAACATCTACTTGAAATTCAGAATAGCAACATTTAACAACCCCTAATTCTATCAAATCAACTAAACTGCCACCTACTTCGTAAGCACATACCCCCACTCCTTCAGCCAGGTAATCACCTTATCCTTATAGTCGCCCTGGATGATAATATAACCATCTTTTACGCTACCACCGGCACCACATTTTGTTTTTAGCTGCTTTGCAAGTGCCTCCATATCCTCAAGGCTCCCTACAAAAAAGTCAACCAGGGTCACCACCTTACCTGCACGTTGCTTGGTATCCAGTTTCACCCTTAGTTTCTGCTTTTCTTTGGGCAGGGTTGCTACAGGCTCATCAGCCGGAAAATCATTGAAGAAATCCTTGTTGGTACTATAGGCAAGGCCATCGGGGCGGGATGTATGTTGTTTGGACAATTTTTTAAAGTTAAAAGTCAAAAGTTAAAAGTTAAAACACTACTTAAATTCAAAAGTCAAAATTCAAAAGTAAAAACACTATTCGGGTACATAAACTTAAACAGCCTCTACTATGGTTGTTATAATAATTTCTGCACTCAATAACACCAAAAGTAAAAAATAATAGACATACCCGCATAATAAGAATGTAACTTAATCGCTTAATTTTGTACCCAAATTCCATTTCAATGAGAAAAGTTGTTGCAGGCGCCGATGAGGCAGTTAAAGACATCACATCGGGTGCTACGCTTATGCTGGGCGGTTTCGGCCTTTGTGGTATACCTGAAAATTGCATTGCCGCACTGGTAAAATCTGGTGTCAATAATCTTACCTGTATCTCTAATAATGCAGGGGTTGATGGTTTTGGTATTGGCCTGCTGCTTGAGCAAAAACAAGTGAAGAAAATGATTTCTTCCTATGTAGGTGAGAATGCCGAATTCGAACGCCAGTTGCTAAGTGGCGAACTTGAAGTGGAACTAGTGCCACAGGGCACACTCGCTACCCGTTGCATGGCTTCGGGCTATGGCATGCCTGCTGTTTACCTATTGGCCGGTTATGGCACCGAGGTGGCAGAGGGTAAGGAAATCCGTGAGTTTAATGGCAAGCAATACCTGCTCGAATATGCTTTCGATTCTGATTTCGCTATCGTAAAAGCATGGAAAGGTGATACCATGGGTAACCTGGTTTTCAAAGATACTGCCCGCAATTTCAACCCTATGATGGCTATGGCAGGTAAAATCACTATTGCCGAGGTAGAAG
>CAIWHI010000061.1 GCA_903912435.1 uncultured Bacteroidota bacterium
AAAAATAAGGCTATTGTATTTATCAAAGTCCAGATAGTGACCCCGACAAAATCAGGGAGATAGGCTAATAGCCCCATGAAAAGAGAAAAAGCCGGGCTATACTTATACAAATCCCATTGCTCATCGGGATATAGTGTATACAGATTCTTAGCCTCCATCAGATGGTGAAAGGACTGTCTGAAAATTACATAATTGTTGTATTCGGTATAAGCCCTGCCCGAAAACATATGGGGAGGCAATAGTAGCAATTGCAGGCTGGCAATCAATGCCAACAATATATAGATAATTAAAGTGGCTCGTGGTTGGAGAAAGAATTCATAAACCGAGTTTCCTACTTTTTTAATCATGCTGGCAAATTAAAGATAACCAATAAGAATTCAAAACCAGTTAAGACATTAACCTAAAATGAAAAACCGTCAGCATACCAAATAATATGCTGACGGCGTATTTTTATAGAAAATAATTAGCAACACTCGATTACAACAGCACTTGCACCACCACCACCATTACAGATAGCAGCAACACCATATTTAGCACCTTTTTGTTGCAAAACATTAATCAGGGTAACCATAATCCTTGAACCACTTGAACCTAATGGATGACCCAAAGAAATAGCACCGCCATTTACATTAACCTGGTCTGGATTTAATTTTAAGATTTGCATATTTACTAATCCTACGCTAGCAAAAGCTTCGTTGAATTCGAAATAGTTGATGTCTTCCATAGTAAGACCAGCTTTAGCAACTGCTTTTGGAACAGCAACCGAAGGAGATGTGGTAAACCACTCAGGAGCCTGAGCGGCATCTGCATAACTCCTAAGTATAGCAATAGGCTTAATACCTAAGCTTTCAGCTTTTTCCTTGCTCATTAATACCATAGCAGAGGCGCCATCATTCATAGTACTACTGTTGGCTGCGGTTGCAGTACCATCTTTAGTAAATGCAGGACGTAAACCCGGAATCTTATCGAATTTCACATTGTAAGGCTCTTCGTCTTTACTAATAACGATAGGATCTCCTTTTTTCTGTGGAACGATTACCGGAACAATTTCATTGGCAAACAATCCAGCTTCTATTGAAGCCTGGCTGCGTTTGTAGCTTTGGATGGCATATTCATCCTGCGATTCACGGGTGATATTGTAGGTAGTAGCGCAAAGATCGCTGCAATTACCCATAGGATAATTGTGGTAAACATCGGTAAGACCATCCTTAGCCAAACCATCAATAACAGTAACATTACCATACTTATTGCCCCAGCGGAGGTTTTCGTTGTAGAAAGGCACATTGCTCATGCTCTCCATACCACCAGCTACCACAACATCAGAATCACCCAGCATGATGGATTGAGCACCCTGCATTACAGCCTTCATACCACTTGCACAAACCTTATTAACAGTAGTGCAAATAACACTGTCGGCTAGACCAGCAAATTTAGCAGCCTGCCTGGCGGGGGCCTGTCCTACATTAGCTTGCATTACGCAGCCCATCAATACTTCATCTACTTCGGCAAAGTAAATACCTGCCTTTTCAA
>CAIWHI010000062.1 GCA_903912435.1 uncultured Bacteroidota bacterium
AATAATATTTTGGATAATAATACTACCGACGAAAAAAATGTCAATACTAATTTTATAATCAAACGGTTTAACGCCATTACCCGGCTTTTTAACCGCATGTTGGTTACTACCTCAATTTACCTAAGCCTTATTGTCTTAAGCCTGGGTGTATTGTACCATTCGGTAAATGAAATGGAATTCATCAATAAATTAGCTGATGATTTTAATATTTCTCCTGTAGCAGACTATCAGGTGATGCTTATAGGGATTATGTGTACCACTATTATCCTCCTCTTTTTCTTTCCGGCTAAAATCCAGTTGATTAATTATGAAAAGGCGATTAAGAAATTAATCAAATCAAAGACCGATGCCGAAAACCTGGATATTCCAGAACCATTGCTGCCTTTGATCTATACGTTTTTCACGGTAAGCTTACCAGCTTTAGGGCCAATCATTCATTATATTATCAACTTGTTTAGCAATTAAAATAGGTCAATCATCCAATTGGCGTGGATATCAAGCCAGCCTATTTCTTATAAATACTATCCATCAGCCGGGCTGCAAGCGTGGGCCGGTAATGCGATCTTTCGTAATAATTATGAATATCATTGGTGAATTCATTAATCCCCGAAAAATCCCATACTTTGTCCTTACCAAAAAGGGAATCAAGGAATTGCACATCAGTACTATCCAGCTTTTTCTGATTATAAAGTGGACTAATTACTATACGTATATTTGTATGGTTTTTTGTGGCAATCCTGGAAATATTATAAAACAATATCTTCTGCCTTTCTACAATCGAAGGCTTTGAATAATGAAGCAAGTTATCTTTTCGCCTGAAAATCTTTTTTCGGGGCAAATAAAATGCATCCGGATTAGAGGTAATCAAATGCTCATATTTCTGAAAGATGACCTCATTGGACTCCACCTCATAATGGGTCTCTGTTCTATACAACGGCTTGCGCAATGCCAGGCAATACAAATAATGATTAAGAAATTTCGGTCTGAAAAAACCTTTCAGGCCTTCTAATTGGAAGGCAAGCTTATTCTGGCCCGATAATGCAGGGTGCTTGCGATTAAAAAAGCCTTCCCTGTTTTGGGTATAGCGACATACTGACCTGTCAAAAATTATTAGTGCATTTTTTACAGGCACATTCCTGTCTTCCAAAAACTGAAATTTCCGCTCGATTCCATATAAGCTTTCTGCATAGGCATCGAAATGAAAGCAAGCTGTAGAATTAATATGCTTTTGCCAGTCGGCAACACGGTAATTCATAGAGCGGGAGCTACCAAAAATATATGAATCATAATGGTACTTCGGATAATTATCTAACCAGGCCTGTGTAGACAAATAATCTTTATTCAATCCCGGATTCGTGGCTCCATCCCTCGGAAAGTAACTGGCATAATGATACAATACCTCAAAAGGGTCTGTAACAAAATAAAGACCCAGTAATAAAAATACCGGTGCTATTGCCAACAATAATTTTAGTACTATCTTTTTCATTTTTTTGCCAAAAACAATAAGTGCTCAAACATCTTAAAACTGGAAATAAATAAACTGAGTGTTATTATGAATACCAAAGAATAAAAGCACTGCAATAGCAATGTAATAAACCAGCCATCGCTGCCATGCCGCGAAACCTGGAAACCTTTGGGAAATATTATATTTTAACTCTAATATTTGGGCCAGGAAAAATAAACCAATCCACAGTAAACCATCTGGCACAACCGATGCCAAACCGCCCAAATGTAGAAAGCCTAATTTGTGGGTGTGTATTATTAGTACTAATTCATGCGGGGCATAGTACATTTTTTTCACTATCAATGTTGCATTATGTAAGCTCTCTGCCCTGAAAAATATCCATGCGAAGGCGACAAAACCGAAGGTTATTAGCATACTCAGTAGGTTATTCAATCCCTGTCTTTTACTAACGCCTGTTGTATCTGCTAATTTCCTTCTGATTTTGGCGGTCATTCTTACAAAAACGAAGGCTATTCCGTGCAAGCCCCCCCAAACCAGGTAAGTATAATGGGCACCATGCCATAGACCACTAATCACAAATACAATAAGGAGGTTTAGATACATTCGGGATACCGAAACCCTATTACCACCCAGGGATATGTATAGATAATCCCTAAACCAGGTAGACAAAGAAATATGCCACCTTTTCCAGAACTCAACTACACTTTTGGAAAAGTAGGGCCGATTGAAATTGGTCATCAACCTGAAACCCATTACCCTGGCAGCCCCAATCGCTATATCTGAATAACCCGAAAAATCACAATAAATCTGAATGGCAAAAAACAGGGCTGCTACTACCATCACCAGCCCCGGATAATTTTTAGGATGGTTGAAAATAGGATCAGTAAATTGAACAAGCCTATCGGCAATAACCACCTTTTTAATCATCCCCCACAGCATTAGCCTAAGCCCTATGGCAATATTATCATATTCCAGTTTATGTTCAATACGGAACTGAGGTAGTAAGTTTTGAGGACGCTCAATAGGCCCTGCCACCAATTGGGGATAAAACATCACATACAAAGCATATATGCCGGGATGCCTTTCTGCTTTAAAATTACCACGATACACCTCTATTGTATAACTCATGGCCTGGAATGTATGAAATGAAAGCCCTATTGGCAAAATAATATCTAAGTAAGGTATAGCTGTAGCTGAATGAGAAATATAAGACAAATGGTTGAGGCTGCCGGCAACAAGGTTGTAGTATTTGAAAAAAGCCAGTACACCCACATTGGCAACAATACTCAAGATAAGATATGCCTTTCGCCGGCCACCTTCAGCATTTTCAATGGCAATACCAGCCCAATAATCAATGACTATAGTAAAGAAAAGTATTAAAATATAGATAGGGATGAAATACATGTAGAACAGGCAACTTGCCAATAAAAGATGTATCCATCTCAATTTGTGGGGTAATAAGTAATAGAGTGATGTAACAAAGGTGAAAAACAACAAAAATTCAACTGAGTTAAACAGCATAAATGGTTTTCAGAATAGCAGGAGACAAATATATTAAAGTGCACCTGATTATGTATAATAAATGAGGCTACCTTCTAAAATTAGATAGGAAGTACTAAAAAATAATTACCATCTGCATCTTTCAAGCCATTTTAATGGGGCATTGATTAACTTAGCGCAATCTGAAATTATTATGTCTCAAAACCGATCTAACTCAATATATGTAAGGTTTGTAAAACCTATTATAGACTTTCTGGTGGCACTCATCATTTTTAGTGCACTATCACCTGTGTTTGTGGTAGTTGTGATAATGCTCATTATTGCCAACAGGGGCAAACCCTTCTTTTTCCAGTTGAGACCGGGAAAAAATGAGCGGATTTTCAAAGTCATTAAGTTCAAAACCATGAATGACCGTAAGGATAAAAATGGCCAACTTTTGCCCGATGCCCAAAGACTTACTGCAATAGGCAGTTTCATTCGCCGCACCTCGCTTGATGAAATACCTCAGATGCTCAATGTGCTGAAAGGTGATATGAGCCTAATAGGCCCACGCCCTCTGCTGGTAGAATACCTGCCCCGCTACAGTGAAACCCAAAAACACCGCCACGATGTGAAACCTGGTATTACGGGTTGGGCACAGGTGAATGGCCGCAACACCATTAGCTGGCAGCAAAAATTCGACTACGATATCTGGTATGTAAACAACGTATCCTTCCCCCTCGATTTCAGGATTTTTTGGCTCACCGTGCGAAAGGTGGTAAAGTCAGATGGAATCAGTTCTGACACATCTGCCACTATGGAAAAATTCATGGGTAATTAATGCCAATCATCAATTCTAACCCTATTCAATCAAGCTTCCTTTTATGAACAAAATATTTGCCGACTCTAACTGGATACTCCCCCTATCAATTATTTTGTTATCCATTTTCCCTATGAGGGTATTTACTACCCTTGTTCATGAGATGGGCCATGCAATTGCAGCCTATTTCTATTCCTCAAACAGAGTTGTCATTTACCTGGGTTCTTATGGCGATGCTAAAAACAGCAAGCAAATATCTTTGGGACGTTTCAACTTTTTAATTAAACCCAACATATTCACCTGGAAGGGGGCTATGTGTTCTTACCTGCCCGATGGTATTAACCTGAGGCAATCATTTATTATTACCCTTGCCGGACCAATAGCCTCGTTAGTTTTGGCACTTTCGGTGCTTGCTGTAATTCTTTTAAAGCATCCAACCGGGCTATGGGAGCCATTTTTCCAGATTTTCTTCTACTGGTCATTGCTGGTATTTCTTTATAATATTTTTGCCAGCCCACGTGCCATTAATCTTGAAAATGGGCATACCATTGAGAATGACGGTGCGCAAATGAGGAAACTATTGCACCGCATCAATGCACCAATAGAGTTGGTAGATGCAGAAAATTACTTTGCCGAAAAGAAATACAAGGATGCCTTGCCCATACTGGAAAAGATAATCAGGGATGGCACCAAAAGCCCTGAAATTTACAGAATGGCCATTACTGCTCATATAAAACTTAAACACTACCAGGAGGCCGACCAACTACAAAAACAACAGATAGAACGCATAGGCAACATAAATACTAGTGACCGCACCAGTATGGCCATATTAAAATGCCAGCTCAATGGTTATGATGAAGGCATTAAATATTGTGCCCACCTGCTCCAATTGTATGGCGAAAACATCACCATTTACAATATAATAGGTAATGCCCTTACTGAGACTGGCAGAACTGAAGAAGCCCTCGTGTATCTGGATAGTGCATTAAAGGTAAACCCACAATTTATTGATGCACTAATAACCCGCGCAAATACAAAAATAAAACTGGGGATGCTCGAAGAAGCCAATACTGATATTGAAGCCGCTATGGCCATTGATAACACTAATCCATTGGTATGGCGAAACCAGGGGTTGTATAATTACCATATGTGGCGCTATGAGCAAGCCATACAATGTCTGGAAAAAGCCCTGGAACTAGACCCCGAAACACCCCTTGCAAGCCAA
>CAIWHI010000063.1 GCA_903912435.1 uncultured Bacteroidota bacterium
AAAGTTAAAAGTTAAAACACGTTCCGTTGGTTTTATTATTCATTTTCAATACCTGGAAAATAGTAAATCCGACAACCCTCACTTTACCTTAAGTATCTGCTTCACATCAAAGTACATACCATCGATATTATCGTCATTTTTTCTCACTTTTAGCAGATCGGCATGGCTTTTAGTGTGTGTATGGCTGCCATCATATTCGTAGCCCAATAAGGCAAGTATAGAATATTCATCATCAATTGCCAATACATGAATACCGGTACTATCGGTTTTCCCATCACCTGAGGTAAACAGGGTCTGTGCTACTTTTTCCAATTTGTATTTATACAGGTTACTACTGTCTTTTTTGCCAAGTTCCAGATACAAGATGTACAATCGGTTAAGGCTATTTAAATTAAATGGCTCAGTTTTAAGTAAAGTCTGGGTAAGGCTTATTAATTGTATTCGTTCCTCTTTTGTAGCCTTATTAGTGAAGTTTTGTTTTTTATAAATGGCCTTTATTGAATCTTTCACTGCAAGTGGCATCCCTACCTTTTTATATTCAGGCTGAAAGAAAAAGCCATAATATAATAAATGAAAGTCTGTATTGGAGAGGGTTGTATCATGGTTGTTGTAGCGAGTCAGCAATTTCGGGTACCAGGTAGCGAGAGCCTTATTTGTGGTCAGTTTCTTTATTTGCTCATAATTAGGCCTAGCAAAATGCTTAACCTCAGCAAATAGGGATTTTTGAACAACAAGAAATAACAGCGTAAATAATAGAGGCCGCATAATGCGCAAATTTTGATGCAATAGTAACAAAGATAACCAGTATATCAGCCATATCTATCTTCAAACGTAAATTATGGATAGAAAATTAATTGCCATATGATATTGTAAGTCTATCAATATAGCTGTGGCTCGCTCTATTAGTAATCACTGCCTTTAGGCCGGGGTATGAAACAATAAAATTTATTGGCTTTAGCCGAAATTTATACGCATGAAATCCCTGCAACAAATTTTGGCTAAAGCTAATTTCATTTCATCCCTTTCCCCGGCATAAATTCCGGGGCTACTAAAAAAACATACAAATAGTATTAACTAAAACATGACGAGACAACCAAATATTATTGTCAGAAATGTTAGGATACGACACCCTCTGCCATTGACAAGTGTGGTTTTTAAACAAAATTTGATTGCCAATTGGAGGCCTCACCCCAGCCCTCTCCAAGGGAGAGGGTGCCGTATCCGCCCTTTTCTGATTGTATATATTATTGGCTTCGTGATTTTGGCCATGTCCTATTCAAAGAACTTTTGTGCAACAAATTTGTTACTCCAGAGGAGAGGGTGTCGTATCCGACCTTTTCTGACAGTAATTTTTGAGATATGCCGGTATTGGCTACGTCATTTTCAATGAACTTTTGTGCTACAAAATTGTTACTCCGATGGAGCAGTTTTCACTTGGCATATTTTTTCTATAAAGCCTTTGGCACCTACGGAGCCAAAGAACCAGAAATATGTATTACCTGCAAAATGGTTAATTTTCGTGAAGCGAAAATTCGCTGGTTACTATTTACAGATTTTGCGCCTTGCATAAAAGAAAAATATCTTCGCCATATGGTGAACTTAATTTAATCAACATTCCTTAGATAATGCAGCTATGGGAATTGATTTTTATATAATTTTGAAGTTGTTCAGCCACATAATTGATTAATTATCCGCTTTAAAATTCGCTCATTATATTTACCACTTGTGGCCATAAGCTCACCTTATGATTAGAAAGCTATTATTTTTTTCCCTCCTTATCATCAATTGCCTTGGCAGTAATAATAAATCTTATGCCTATAAAATTAGTGGTACCCTCAAAAACACATCGTGTTATTATCCCCGCATCTACCTTGAAGTAATAAAGAATATAGATGGTTTTTATTCAAGCAATTACCAGAACTTTATTGCCTATGCGCCTATTGATAAGGATGGACATTTTACATTAGCTGGGGTAGAAATGCCTGGGCAAACATTGTTTTACCGATTGTATTTATGTATTGATTCAGGATCCCGTTCATCAATCGTAACCGGGAGTGAGCGTAACTATTTCAACCTTTTAGTGGATAATAAATCTGACCTAAATATTTATTGTGATGATTTTTGCCAACCCTATTTCCAGATTAGCATAATCAATTCAGTTGCTAATAACAATGTTATTTCTCTTCAAAATTTGCTTAACACTTACGATTCACTAAACGACCATCACAATTCCGATAGCAGGAAACAATTTATCAGGAGCAATAAATATGATGCACTAAAGCATTTCGCAGATACTACCAGTAGTTTGCTGGCAGGGTTGTGGGCATTGCAAGAAATGAGTACATGTATAGATACTAATTTTTATAAAGAGGAAGGATTTATCTTATCCTTCGTTGATAAATTTCATAAAAAAGGTGATTCCAGCATTTATTCCAACCAGCTGAAGGAAAAATTCTATCAAAAAAAGACACTTTCAAATCGAAGCCAACCAAAAACCGATAGCGGGTACCTTATAATTACTTTGATTTTGCTTATCCTATCCATATCCCTTAATATTGTCCTTGCCCTAAAAATCAAAAAAGAGCCTACCCCTACAAATGAACTTTTCAGGCAATTAGAATCAGCACCTGATGAAAAATCAGATCATGAACAGAATATCAAAACCTTAATAGAAAAACTAACCATTAAGGAAAGAGAAATACTCAAAATGGTGGACGAGGGCTTATCAAACAAAGAAATAGCAGACAGACTGAATGTAGAAGTAAGCACTATAAAAACGCATATCAGCAATATATACCAGAAAACTGAGATAAAAAGTAGGCGTGAAGTGGCAGGGATAGCCAAATACTTGTAATTTTCGGGGGTACTAGTCCTAATTTACTCCCTTTTTCCACCATTATTCCATCTGTTACCTAATGAAATAGGATGTTCTTTTGCATCAAACCACAAAACAATGCGAAATAGATTTTTGATGATGACCCTAACCTTTTGGGCAATGAATTTGAAAGCTGATGCACAGGACTTATTGATGAGTAAAGCACCGGGACTGGACCTCAAGTCGATGTTACAGGTAAAGAACGGGCAAGATTGGGAAAAACAACTGAATGGAAAAATAGTTGTACTTGAGTTTTGGGCCACCTGGTGCACACCTTGCCTGGCCAATATCGCCCATCTGAATGAGTTGAGCCATCAGTTTGAAGATAGTATGGTTCAGTTTATTTCTATCACCGATGAGCCTGAAACAAAAATCATTGATTTTCTCAAAAAACGAAAAATGAATGGTTGGATAGGGATTGATAAGGACGGAACCACTTTTAAGAATTACAAGATTACTGGCCGCCCACGTACCATAATAGTTGATAAAGAGGGTACTATTAAATACTGCGATGAGCCGGGACAATTAAGCGCAGAAATTATCAGGCAAATATTGGCGGGTAGTTACCAGCCTACACAATATAAAATAGTGGAGCGCGAGGTGAAATTGGGGTCGTGGGGAGGAGGTGATGACCCTGTTTATACTGCGCAATTCAAAAAGCCGTATTTAATGCAACAATCCATTAGACCTTCAATAGGTGAGGGCGGAAATGGGTCGAAATTTTATAATGGCATGGCTGGTATCACGCTATTAAAATTCAATCTTAGTAGCATAATAGCGTATGTATATAACCAACCGAGCGCATTGCGGGTGATTAACAAGTCTACCTATGCAGATAGCCTGAATTGGGACGTAATTTATGAAAGGGCTAAAAAATGCACACACGAAAGAGCAAAGGGAGAACTTAAAAAGATGGTGAATGATGGGTTTAATGTGCAAATAACTGATACAATAATTTCCCAAGATGTTTTAGAGCCAAATTTTTCCAAATCCATATTTCTTATTAAGGAAAAGAATATTGATTTCAATAAGCCAGAAACAAAGACATTCCAGTCACTGGACAATATTTTCAATACCCTTGAAGAAAAGCTGAACATCATCATTTACCATCCTGAAGACACCAATGAGCAATACATTGATATTTACGAGATTATTTCAAAGTATTACAAAATGAATGGCGAGGAAATAAAATCGTGGCTAATATCGAAAGGGGTTGAGTTTCATGAAGCGAAAAGACCTGTGAAAGAGTTGGTGGTAAGAGATAATAGTTAATCCACTGATTGATTATCCTAAAATAAGCCAATGGAATAGACTAGTTTTAGACTCAAATAGTAGGATTTTATGAAAAAGCTGATTTATGCACTTGCTTTTATGCCTTTATTGGTTTCGGCACAAGACAAGCTGAGTGAAAACAATTACAAAATATTTTCAGTTAAGGCTAATAGGGAAATAAAACTGGATGAAATAATAGCTGATATGGCTACTAATGATGTGCTGTTCTTTGGTGAAGAGCATAATGATAGTGTGGACCATTACCTGGAAAAAACCATTCTGGAAAAGCTATATAAACAATATGGCGCCAATACTACCCTATCTATGGAAATGTTTGAGCGCGATGTGCAAGCTACAATGAATGAATACCTAACAGGACTGGTTCAGGAAAAATATTTCAAAAAGGACGCACGAGTTTGGGGTAATTACCGTGATTATAGGCCAATGGTTGAGTATGCAAAGGAGAATAAGATAGATGTTATCTGTGCCAATGCCCCTTCTAGGTATACCAACATCGCTGGCCGTAAAGGGCAGTTAGCTCTTCTTGCTTTGCCATTTGAGTCGAGAGCAAATTTTGCTCCGGTACCCTATGATACCGCTTCAGGTGCTTACCACGATAAGTTAACAGGTATACCGATACATGGGCCTGCTGCCACAGATACGGCTAAAAACAAAGGCAAAGATACAGCAAAGGCTAATCCTATGATGATGATGGGCGATTTTAACCTGGTAATGGCACAGTCGTTGTGGGATGCCACAATGGCCTGGTCTATATTTGATTATAGAAAATGGGGCAAGGCCAACAGGCATAAAAAGGTGTTTCAGGTTAATGGACGTTTCCATAGCGATGAGGGATTTGGTGCTGTTGCCCAATTGAAAAACTTCGATAAAAAAATTAAGACCCTGGTAATTTCATCAGATTGCGACAGCACTTTTCCCAATATAAAATGGGACGATTACAAGAAGAATGGCGACTATATTGTGATTACCGACCCTAAAGTACCCAAAACCTATGATGATAATCCTTCGCAACCTAAAAAGGAAAATAGGGAAGTGAAGAAAGAGGTTCGGAAGGAAAAAACAAAATCCGTTTTACATCATAAGAAATCTAAGCATAAACAGAAATAAGTGTCGGGTAGTTAATTTTAATAAGAGATGGATTTTGAGCTTATCCTTTTGTTAGTTCTATACTAACCAGTTTGATGGCAAATTTCATCAAGTTGAAGAATTACAAAGCAATATATATTAATCTAATATTGAACATCTATGGGGTTCAATATTAATCAATTCTATATGCCCCCGGTTTCACCAGAGGCTATTCATATTTAAGCCCTTCGGGATAATATAAATAAGATCATATAACATATCAATAGTTTTCAAAATCCTTAACTAAATAACATTGGCAATACCATGGGCTATAATATTGTTTCCCTTCAGGCTGTGTCAAGTTATTTCCTTTTCGGCTTTGGAGCTATAGGCACTTTTACAGCTACTTTTTGGGGAGTTGCCTCACTTTTAGGTTTGATAATGCCTTGCTCATAGTTATTGATCCTTTCTGAAAGAAAGCTAAATAATCCACCATTGCTAATGTACCACACCAATAATGGCACTGCTTTGAATAAGGCTCTTTTTGTAGTATTACCAAGGTCGAATAGAGGAAGTAGGTAGCCCAGGAATGGCACACCGAAGTAAACTACTGATATACCATACAATGCAATCCTGGCCTCGTGATTGTATCTCTTTCTGAAGAAAATCAGGTCTACAAAAAATAGAATAGAAAAGAAATAAATGAAATAGGCAAATGTACCAAGGCCTGCAGCAGAGAATATGAGGCCGAAATTCATATCCAAAAAACGTTGCACCAAAACTGAAAGGTCTAGTAAATTAGGGTTTACCTGGCTTTTAATATCAAGCGGAATAATTACAAATTTCTTTACAAACACATAAATACACACAAAATATAACACTGACGAAAAGGACAAAAGAATTGCAGAATATTTACCGATATCAAGTAGAGAAGCCTTGCGCTTGTAGAAATAAAAGAAAAGAAGAGGAATAATAAATGCTACCAATACCAGAGTCTCAGTTCTGATATAAGTGGCAAGACCGAAAAGTAAGGATGCAAAAATCAATTCATTAATTTTCTGAGAGGTTAAAAACCGGCTCAGGAAATAAAACCCACAAAAGAAAAACACCATATTGCTATAGTCGTATAAAATGATGAAACTATAGCTATAGATATCGGGAGTTATGAGGAAGAAGAAAACAATAAAGGCAGATAATAGTGGGTGACACTTTTCCCTGATAACTACATAGAGCCAACAAACAAAGCTGGTGGACAATACAGTAAGCCACAATTGCCCAAATGGACAAACGAGTATTTTGTAGAGTATTTGGAGGCAGGTAAGGTAGGGCGACTTGAAATAGTTATTGGTAGTTCTGAGGTCAATAGTAAAAACAGAGCTAATCATATTCTTTTCCTTCACAGCATATTCAGCCAACAATTCAGGACCTGAAAGCACATCTCTGGCAGTAGGAGGCAGATACCAGGCTCTCCAGGCACTAATAATTAATAGACCCACTATAATTACCAAAAATGGCACCTCATATAGCTTAGGCATAGTAAATGTCAACAAACGTGGCTTTCTGAAAGGGAATAGTAATGGCAAACTACAAACCAGTGTGACAATACCAGTGGAGACAATCATAGTATTCATTACAATAGGTAAAGCCAGTAATTGCACAAAACAAGGGGCAAATGATATAATAGGCACGCCAATCATAAGCGACAAGCACACTTGCTGAAACACAGGTAGTTGTATCCTAAACAAACGTAGGATCCCTTTCCCAGAGAAAAAATGACTGAATATTAAAAATAAAAGTCCTGCGAAATTCATAATCTAGTGTTGATACTTTTTAAAAATTGCGATCAATGAATCTCTTTCCTCTTTTCTGGCCAATTTCCTAACTCCTACCTCCCTGTTTATTACATCAATTGCCCAACCTGCACGAGAAAGGTCAGGACTATTGACATCGACACCATTAAGACCGGTAAAATAATAAAAAACTGCAGGTTCGGTTATCTCAAAAGCTACCGATAGTTTACGGTCTTTCAGGTACTCTTTGGGGGGTAGTAATATAGTTGCATTATTCGGCTCCATTCTGGTAATAGTGGTTCGAATATTCCGGTAAATGGAATAGGATATACCAAATCTTGCAGCCATACGGTGTTCTGTTTCAGTATTACCAATCTGGTCGAGAATACTAAACCCGGGACCCAATATTTTCACAAACATCCACTCGTGATAAGCATCGGTAGAAAACACAAAAACTATAGACAATATTGAAATTGCCAGGAGAACAATTTTTCGGGTAAACATAAGGTATGCTTTAACAGGTATACTAATTCTATGCTGAAACACAGGATCTATTTCAAATTTAAAATGGATTATGCCAAATTCCAAATATATACGGACAAAAATCTGTGATTGAAGGCAAATTTTGCGAAATGTCTGGCAAAAGTAAATACTTTTTGCGCCTAACAATAGTGAAAGTAACTTTGGAAATGGACACAACAGAAAATGACATCAAATTAACCCAATTTTCACGAGGGTCAGGATGTGGCTGCAAAATAGCACCAGCAGTTTTGAAAGAAATATTGGAGACAAGTTCAGACCAATCGCAATACGGCAATCTTTTAGTAGGCAATCAAACAAATGATGATGCTGCCGCTTATGATATGGGTAATGGTAATGTTCTGATCTCTACCACAGATTTCTTTATGCCAATTGTAGATAATGCCTATGATTTTGGCCGAATCGCAGCAGCAAACGCCATTAGCGATGTTTATGCAATGGGTGGAACCCCACTTATGGCTTTGGCAATTCTGGGGTGGCCTATAGAAAAAATACCGATAAGTGTTGCGCGCCAGGTGTTAGAGGGTGCCAGAAACACCTGCCAAATAGCAGGTATTCCATTAGCCGGAGGTCATAGTATCGATTCAACTGAACCAATTTTTGGTCTATCAGTTAATGGATTATGTAATAAAGAAAACCTAAAGCAAAATTCAACAGGTAGAGAAGGTGATTACTTGTTCCTGACTAAACCATTAGGCACAGGAATATTAAGTACGGCACAAAAGAGAGGCAAAATTACAGATGATCATCTCATTACTCTTATCAAAAGCATGACCCAATTGAATTCTATTGGAGAATCACTGGGTAAAATTAAGGGAGTGACAGCAATGACAGATGTTACCGGATTTGGTTTAGCAGGGCACCTGATCGAAATGGCCGAAGGAGGTAATTTATCGGCTGAACTATACTATTCAAAACTATCATTGCTGGATGGTACTGTGGAATACCTAAAAGAGCGTATCATACCAGATGCAACCTTTAGGAACTGGAATGCCTGTAGCAGCAAGATAAGTTTCGAAGCCGGGGTTGATGTGATGGAAGCATTTAGCCTTCTTCCGGATCCGCAGACTAATGGCGGTATATTAGTAGCTGTGAACTATGAAAGTATAAATGAAGTAGTTACATTACTAAAAGACAATAATCTCGGCAGCCATCTGGAACCTATCGGGAGATTAACAGCAAAAGGGGATAAAGCCATAGTAGTACAAGCATAGCAGGGTTCATTTATCAATTTGGACCATTTGATTCAATAAAAAAGGGCTGCATAAGCAGCCCTTTTTTATTGAATATTGTATTCAACTATTGCTCAACTGCAATACGAATAACAGTATTATCAGCACCTGAACGAATTGTCAACAGATAATTACCATTGCTGATATTGTTACCTAACTGAACATTTTCATTTACAGAACCGTTAATTGTCATTGACTTAGAAGAGTAAACAACCTGGCCAAGCATGTTAGTTAACTCAATTGTTACTTCCTGATCAGCAACTGTACCTAAAGAACCCTTGATCGTAAAGAATCCTTTATTAGGGTTAGGCATAACAGTGAAGTTAGCATTAGAAGAAGAAACCTGGCTTACAGCAGTAACATCCCTTACAGACATCAAAATTGAACCCTTACCAACTTCATCACCACAAATATCAGTGCAAGAAACCTGACAACCGATAATATCAGCATCGTTTAACTGGCTAATTGTATAAGTACTGCTATTAGCTCCTGTTATTGGGTTACCATTCAACATCCATTGATAAGAAGGAGTTCCAGTAACATCAGTAGCTGTTGCAGTAAAGATTACAGTAGTACGGTTAGTAACATGTACACCAGTATTAGCTGATACTGTTACAACAGGAACAACCGGAGATTTTACAGTCATTGTGATTGAATTACTTGTAGCAGAATCAGATCCAGTTGTTAAACATGCATAACTACTAGCCATAATAACACTGATATTATCAGCATTAGCAACCAATGTACTGTAGTTAAGACCAGAACCAACGACAGAACCATTTCTCACCCAGCTATAGTTTGCTGACGAACCACTATTTGTAGGTGTTGCAGTAAATAATACATATTTACCCTGGCAAACAGTATCAGGAGAATTAGAAGCAATAACAACAGAAGGAGTAAGATTAGGCATTACTGTCATTACGATTGGAGAACTGAAAACAGTAGAAGGAGTTACACAAGTAGCATTACTTACCATCTTAACAGTAATTGACTCACCATTGTTTGGAGTATAAACGAAATCACTAGTATCAGAACCTGCACTGAAACCATTTACCATCCATGTGTAATGTGGTGTACCACCATTTACCGGAGTAGCACTATAAACACCTGATGTGCCAGCACAAACATTGCTAGCAATAGATGAAGATACCGATACACCTGGAGTAACAGTAGGAGTTATACTAATTGCAACAGGATTAGCCATTACACTTGTACAACCTGTAGCAACATCAGTAGCTTTTACTGAATAAGTACCAGCAGCGGTTTTCAAACCGAAATCAATTGTACCGCCTGTACCTGAGTTTGGAAGACCAACACTTGAAGAACCATACATCAACTGATAATTAACACCATTAGAAGATGTATTTAAACCAACATGTACACCACCAAGACCAGCGCAATATGAACCACCACCTGTGATCGTATCAATGGCCGGATTAGGATTGATAACAATAGTAGCACTTGAAGACATATTGCTGGTACAAGCAGTAGTAGCATTTCTTGCAATTACCGTATAGGTACCAGATAAAGGTTGTAAACCAAAATTCAATGAACTACCATTACCATGTAACGTTGTGATAACACCACCATTAATTAAATCATAGTCTATACCAGTTGTAGAACTGCTTAGCATTACAGAGGAACCTGCACCACCAGAACAATAGCTACCACCACCTAATACTGTATAAACATTAGGTACAGGAACTACAGTAATAGTAGCAGTACCAGACATTGTACTTGCACAACCTGTAGATGCATCAGTAGCAGTAACCCTGTAAATACCTACATTAGTGTAAGTACCGAAAACTATTGAAGAACCAGAACCAACAGCAGATGCTGTTACAGCACCAGTCATAGAATAGTTAATACCAGGGTAAGAAGTATCTAAACCTACAGGTAAACCAGCACCCCCAGCGCAATAACTACCACCACCTACCACAGTACTAACTGTAGGCAAAGGATTAACAGAAATTACAGCCTCACCCAACATTACACTAGTACAACCAGTAGAAGGAATTGTAGCTACAACAGTATAATTACCTTCATTAGTTAATAAACCGAAATCAAGGGCAATACCAGTACCAGTAATCGGAGAACCAACTGCATGGGTACGATTGTATAATTGGTATTTAACACCGAATGTAGAACCATCTAACCTAACGTGTACACCATTTCCACCCACACAATATGAACCACCACCAGTAACATTGAAAATAGAAGGCAATGCATTTGTATTAATGTTAACTGAACCCATCATATTGTTTGCACAATGAGTTATGTTATTTACAGCAGTTACGCTATAGCTACCATTTGCGGTAAACACCCCGAAATCAAGAGCACCACCAAGACCTGAAGTAGGACCTGCTACAATTGAACCACCTTGCCACAAAGTGTAGCTGATACCAGTATTTGAATAGTACAAACCAACATGGTTACCTGTACTACCAGAGCAATAAGAACCACCACCAGTAACAGGATAAGCGACAGGTAAGGAATTGATTGCAATAACAGCCGAACCAGCCATATTATTAACACAACCTGTTGTAGTATTTGTTCCAACAATTGTATAATTACCAACAGCGGTTTTATTACCGAAAGATATTGGTAAACCTGTACCAACCATAGTACCTACCGGAGTAGAAGCATTCCATAATTGATAACTAACACCAGTTTCAGATGAATCTGAACCTACAGGAAGACCATTACCACCTGAACAATAAGCACCACCACCAGTTACATTTGTAATCATTGGTAATGGATTGATTGTAACTGTTGCACTACCTGTCATATTATTTGTACAACCTGTTGAAGTTGTTACAGCACTTACAGTGTAAGCACCAGGTAATGTTTGAAGACCAAATGATATTGCAGAACCAGAACCACTTACAGGGCTACCAATTGCCGAACCCGCATTCCATAACTGATAATCAACACCTGATACTGAACCAGCAAGACCAACTAAAACACCAGTTCCACCAGCGCAATATGGACCACCACCATTTACAACCTTAGCAACAGGAGGATTGCTGATAGATATTAATGCACCACCACTCATACTACTAGTACAACCGGTTACGGCATTAATTGCTTTAATAGTGTAAAGACCAGCTATAGTTTGCAAACCGAAATTCATTGCAGCACCAGAACCACCAGCAGATGTTAATAATGTAGTACCTCTCCTCATTTCATAATTAACACCCATATCTGAATTGCTTAAAGTAACTGGAAGACCAATACCACCAGCGCAATAGTTACCACTACCTGTAACACTATAAACATTAGGCAAAGGTGTAACAGCAACAGCCGCTGCACCAGACATATTCATTGTACAATTTGTAGTTGTATTAGTAGCAATAATAGTATAGTTACCTGGAGCAGAAATAGATGAATAAGTTAATGCGCCACCTGTACCTGCCTGAGTAGGACCATAAGTAGAAGTATAGTTATTAAATAATTGATAATTAACACCTGTAGTAGAGCCATTTAAACCGATAGATACACCAGAACCACCTGTACAATATGTTCCACCACCTGATACATTATAAGTAGAAGGCAATGAGTTAATTGTTATATTAGCTGTACCTGTTTGTGTACTTACACAACCTGTTAAAAGATTGGTAGCTACAACAGTACGAGAACCCAGACCAGTACGGTAACCGAAAGTAATAGCACCACCGGTACCGCTAACAGGTAGTCCTTCAGCAACACCATTATTTAGCATTTGGTAACTATAGTTGACACCACTTTGTGAGCCATTTAATCCTAATTGAACACCAGTTCCACCAGCGCAATAGCTGCTTGGACCACCACCTACTACTACAACATTATTAAGAGTAGGGGTAGGATTAGTTGCAACAGTAGCTGAACCAGTCATGTTACTTGTACAACCAGAAGAAGGATCGGTAGCCACAACACTATAAGTACCTACTGCAGTGAAATTACCAAAACTGATACCAGGACCAGCACCAGTAACAGGAGCACCTACAGGAGTACTACCATTATATAACTGATAGTTGATACCATAAGAAGTAGCACTAAGACCTATTGGAACGCCGGTTGTAGTACCTGCACAATAATTACCACCTGTTGGTGATACATTAAACGCACTTGGAACACCAGAAACAGAAATATTAGTAGAAGTAAAACATCCTGTAGCACCTGATTGGTAAGAAATTACAGGGGAACCAATAGCAATACCAGTTACCACACCTGTAGTAGAATTAATAGTAGCCACGCTTGGGTTAGATGATGACCAAGTACCTGCACCATCAGGATCAGACAATGTAATTGCAGAACCCTGACAAACGTTAACCGGACCAGTAATATTAGATGGAGTACCATTTACCTGAACTACTATAAGAGAAGAGGCAAATGTACATGAACCATTAACTGTATAAGAAACTGTTGCTGTACCAACTAATAAACCTGTTACAACACCAGTAGCAGCATTTACACTAACTTTAGGTGAAGAAGAACTCCATGTACCAGGACCACTTGCACCAGCATTAGTAAGAGTAGTAGAAGTACCTACGCATACTAATGGTGTACCAGAAACGGTACCGGCATTAGGACCAGGGCATAAAGTAACCATACCATTACCAACAGCAGGTGCGTAACCCTGAGTGTGCGTTACTGCACTACAAAGAGTAGGATCTGTATAGGATGAACCACCACCGCCACCGCCTGATGTACCTAGTCCGCTAGCACCACCCCAGTAGCCGCCGCCACCGGTACCATATGCAGAACGAGCTCCGCCTATGCCTAAAGAACCTGAGTTACCATTGGTTCCACCGCTTGTTTGGGTACCACCAGTTCCGCCGGTACCACCATAAGTAGCGTTAACAACACCGGTACCTCCTACAAGTCCGCCACCTGAGCCGCCAAAACCATAATAGTCGGCACCGCCGCCACCACCACCGGCAACAATTACGCGGTTAGATGCTGTATAGGGTGAAACGTTAAGGCCAGAGATTGTACCTGCGGTAAAGCGGATATCTGTACCACCACCGCTGGCACCAGCACAACTACCACCAGTTACACCACCGTTGAAACCACCTGTTTGGGCAGTACAACTACTACATGTTTCACTACCACCAGCGCCACCTACATATATATAGAGAACCTGACCTGGAGTAACCACAAGATTACATTGAACACGTCCTGCTGCAGCATATTGCACAGCATTACCACATTGCCAGTAAGGATAACCCCCACCGCCGCCTATGGCATCTACATACAGAGAAGTAACCCCAGCCGGCACAGTATATGTTTGCTGGCCTCCAGTATATGTAAACACACTGGTTTGGGCTTGAACGTTGACCGTCCATACTAATAACAAAGCGACAATTGCTGCCAATTTTGAAAGGTAGAGTTGTGGTTTCATTGAACTATCAATTTAAAAATTTGAAAAAAAATGAACTAAAACTTGCTTAAAAAAATATAAAATCGGTTAAAATAAATACACTTTTTTTAATGCTATCTACAATAATTGTCAAAGCTTTTTTGATCATTTTTCACTGAAAATTGCAATGAAAATGAGGATATATTCCAGCTAAACAGTACTTAGATAAATTAAGGAAGTAAATTTAACAAAATAGTTTTGGATTAATTGCGATTCCGTACAAATATATTTTCAAATAATGTAGCTGCAGACTAAAATTTATCAATTGAATGTGAATTAAGTATTAGTAACATCAATAACCTTGAGCCTTCCAAATAAGTTGTTCCAGTACCTTCCTGCTTATGATATTGGTTCGGTATTCGTATGTAGGAGCCCAGCGCAATTCGGTATACATATATTTCTCAGGTAGTGCTTCCCAATCAATGTTTTTTGCCCTGTCAATAATAAATAGTTTACTATACCTGCCACCCATATTCACAAATAGAGATTTATCCTTTAGTTCTATTACGTTGCCACCACGAACATAAAAATTCTTCTTTCCATCACCTGTACAAGTATATTCCCATACCTGTGTAAAATCTTTGTTTGGCCCCTCAGGCTCTTTTACTATTTCTACTGTAGGGAGGGAATCACTTCTATTGCAGGAATTATTGTTGTAAAAGCAAAAATCACCATTACTTAAAATATTTATTGCATGTTGCTGGCAAAATAAACCAGACCCTTGTCCCACATTACCCGGTTTAAAATTCTCACCATATGTGGCCAATACCTTACCACTAGGGTATTCAATTTTCACTACCCTGCTGATATTCTTATAACCGAGGTAAATCACCTTAGCATGTTCATCAAAATAAAACGAATTATCATGAGGATCGAACAATAATATTGTATCAGCCGGATTGTAATAGGGCAAATCGCTATTCATATAATAATCCAGTGATTTCCACGACCATATAATATTATTGTCCTTGTCATATTCTACAAGAAAGCCAAACTTACCTATTTTATATCCATCGTGCGGCTCAATAATTTTACTATCAATGGTTTCGAGGGATGGTACACCATTATTTTTTACAATCTTAGCCAGGCGGTTCTGCATACCCATTGCCAGATAATGCCCATTAGACATTTTATAGAATTCGTGGTGATACAACTCACCATGGGCAGTATCTCCACTAATTTTACCAACCTTTGGCGACTTCCATATTTTGTTACCGTTGTAATCTATTTCGAAATCATCACCACATATAAAGGTCATTGTATTTTCTTTTGTAATCTTTACATCAGCCACATTGCCACCAAATTCCTTAGTTTCAGGAATAAACCACACAGGCTGTCCGTTCATATCATATATTACCCCACCACCATCTACTATTATGTAGTTATCATTGTGCTTTTTTGTAGGTAGCATCACCCTTAGGCGTTGCTTACTACTATCTACCCGGTCGTTTTTAATTGTCTGAAAATGATTCAAAGGACTGGTTCGTACCGCTTTCCCCTTTAGGTTATAAGTAACTCTCCAGGTATATTCATTCCCAAATAAGGGTACCTCAGCAATTATCCGGTTCTTATCGGTACTCAATTTATTAATGATATTCTTCGAAAATGAATCCTTATTATCTTGTCTTCCCTGCGCGATTTCTAATAAGTAATCACCTGATTTATCGCCAGAGGGAAAACTAAATCCAATTATTCTGTAATGCAATTTACTCCCTTCACCAGGAAAATACTGGCTATATACATGACCTGCGCCCAATAATAAAATAAGTAACAAAACAATTCTTCCCATAATAATCTTCATTTGGCGATAAAGATATAACAAAATATCCTTGACAAATTGCAGAATAAAGGTTAACAAAAAAGCGAATAATAGAAAGCTAACCCTAGACTCTAACATTCTAAAGTAAAAATTAATACCAGTTAAACTACATTTACGGGCATGGTTAACAGTGTAAATAAAAACCTACTATTAATAACCTATTGAATTTCGAAAATCAAATCACATCTATATATCAACCAGCATATGTAGTGCAACCCCGGCAATATCTTCCAGTTTACTTATTTTTGTAGCCCGAATGTAAAATGATAATAAAAAACACTAGTGCATGCGCAATAAGTTAACATACAAACATTATTTGTCATTATTCCTCATTTGTGTATCTGTTACCATATTACAAGGATGCAGCAATAATGATGAGAAGGTGCCTGATACTTCAGCAATCAATATCAAACTGAATACCTATAGGTTTGATAAAGATTTTTACTCCATTGATACAAATCATATTGGTAAGGGTCTGAGGGATTTATTAGTAAAATACCCCGATTTTTTGAATTACTACCTGGATACTTTAATGGACTATCGCATACATGGCGATTTCAGTGATACCAATAAAACACTAAGCGATAGCCTGAAACCATTTATCACATACAGAGATTTCACCCAATTGCAGGATACCATTATTAAATACTACCCAGATAGTAAAGAAACTGATGCGGTTTTACTAAAAGGATTTAAATTATACAAATACTACTTTCCCAATTATTCTATTCCCCGAATTTTCTATCTGGATATGGAATTAAGAAATTTTCCGGTATTCCCTATAGATACCTCAACATTATGTATTGGTCTCGACTGGTTCCTTGGGCCCCAATTTCCGCACTATGCTTCGGTGGGTGTACCAGGCTATATGGGCAACCATTTTACCAAATTATATTTACCGGTCTCCGTATTTAGTGCATTATACCTTTCAAGGCATCCGCTGGTGGTTGAGGATAATACATTGCTCGACCTGATGCTACAAAAAGGAAAGGAAATAGTTTTTATACATAAAATCCTGCCCCAGGCGCCAGATTCTGTATTATTTGGATTTACCCAAAAACAAATAGAATGGTGCAATGCAAATGAAGCGAACATCTACAATTTCTTCATCCACCAAAAACTATTGTATAGCAAAGACCCGCACAATACCCTACAATTCATCCACGATGGCCCATTTGCTGCCGGGCTTGAATCAGTAACCGATCCGGTAAAAAATAGTCCGGGTAATATTGGAACCTGGTTGGGCTATAAAATAATCAGAAATTATATGGCACTACATCCCGAAGTATCCCTGCAACAATTGATAAATAATAAAACTGATGCTCCGAAACTTTTAGATGATGCTAAATACAGGCCTAAATAATATACAAAGAGTAGCCCGCAATATATCACCTACAGAATTTATTTTCAAAATAAGTGAAAGAAATGGGTGTCTGAAATTTGTCGGTATGTAAAAACTTGTAAAATTTGCACAATGAAAAAGATAGTACTGTCCTTAGCACTACTTGCATTGGGTATCCAAAATACAAATGCACAAATCACTAAGGTAGATGATGTAAAGAAATCATTAGAGACAACCAATAAGGATACCATTGCATGGGCACATGGCGGGGTATTTAATATAGGTATGAACGAAGGTTTTCTACACAACTGGTCGGCAGGTGGTGAGTTAGCTTCAGTTACTATTAATGGTATTTTCAGTGGGCATCTCGACAGGCTACATTACAGGCTTATCTGGAGTAATAACTTAGATATCAACTATGGTCTTACCTATGCCTATTCCACCTCTTTTATACCCCATAAAACCGATGACAGAATAGACTTCACCTCTAAGTATGGTATCAGGATAGATTCATCTAAGAGATTCTACTTTACCGGCCTATTTAACTTCAAATCACAGTTCACAAAGGGCTATGATTATACCAAAACTAATTTCAGAAGTTCACCTACGTCCGACCTGTTTTCACCTGCTTATTTCACTACAGCCATTGGGGTTGAATTCAGAAAAGGAAGTGATGTAAGTGTATTCTTTTCACCATTGGCTGGACGCTTAACAGTAGCCGATAAAAAATACACTACCATCACCCCACAGGGTGCCTTTGGTATCCCGGTAGGTAAAACGCAGTACTACCAGTTTGGTGCATATGCGTCGGCACGAGACCAATTTAGTCTAGGCAAAAAAACAATTTATAAAGCCCGTCTGGATATTTATTCAAACTACCTGGCTAAAGATACCAAAGACGACAGTGGTAAAGTTATCAAAAGAGACAATCCAGCAAATATTAGTTTTCTCTTTGATAACCTTATTTCATGGAAAATTACAAAGTCACTCAATATAACTTTTGGGGCCACCTTTATTTACGACAATAATTTCCCGTATATCAAAACCTATACAGACCCAAAAACCAATTTACCTACCAACAAGGACGACCCAGGAATAAATATGGGCTGGTTACAAATCAAACAGATATTTGCACTGGGACTGGAGAAGAAATTCTGATAATGTAAGCACCTAAAAAAGTAGTGGTTCAGCAATACCTAACTAATAAGACCTGATATAATCGTAATTATTGAAATTACTTGGACATTTATAGGTAGTAAAGTGAAATGATACACTTAGAATGGCCATTATATACTGGTCGTAACTACTGGTATTACCTCTTTGTTTACCCGCACGCCCAAGTGGCGTATTAGGAGTTAGCTCAACGGACCTGTCTTGCAGGGCAGCGGCCACAGAGCCGACCGGAAACCTATTAGACCCGGCATAGGTACTACTAACATCATCAAGGTAATCGGTAGTTGAAAGGCGGTCGGCAATTTCAAAGGTAACATTTACCCCCCTGAACAACCATGCCTTTACACCTAGCCCTATTGGGAAACAAGGGCTAATATTCTGATATTTTCTGCCTGCAAAGCCTACATACTGACCCTCAGTACCCTGCGATTTCAAAGAATATTTCTGTCCCTGATAGGTTGTTTTGGAGTCGAAATAGAACATACCTACACCACCTGTGAGGTAAGGTGTGACTCTATAATATTTATCCCCGGTTATGAACTTGAAAAAATTAAACTCAGCCTGAAAAGACATTTCATAAATATCACTCTGGAAATTCAGGTTCCTGATTTTTTCATAAGGGTCGGAATTGAATTTATCATCATATCCTACATGGGTGTAATTGCCCATAAGTTTCAGGGATATATAATTATTCATATGACGGCGGATATACATACCACCGGCGGGAGCAATTGTTTTGAAACCGTAGTTATCATTTAAATCGCCAAAATACTGTGACGCACCAAAATTGAGGCCAATTTCCATCCTGGTAAGGTAAGATTGGCCATATACATTCACTGATGAAATACCAGCTAACAATAAAATTACAAGTAAGAAATGCCTCATTTACCCTTTAACAACGAAATTCAAGTTCATTTATTGCCCGCAAAATAAAACAAAAGAAAGTTTTTTCGGCAATCTTACCACCTATCGTTAACAGAAGCAGGTAAAATTAAAAGAGGCCGGAATAGACCGGCCTCTTTCAAAATTTATTATTGAATAGCTACTACTCAACTACGAAATGGAAAACTGAAGTTTCAGCACCACTGCGAACATTAAGCAAGTACATACCCGGAGCAACAGAATTACTTAATTGAATCTGTTCATTGATTACACCATTTGCTGCGTTTATTTTGTTTGAATAAACAACCTGGCCAAGCATATTGGTAATTTCAAGAGTTACATTAGCATCAACAGATGAAGCAATAGAACCCTTAATGCTGAATATACCCTTATTAGGATTTGGAACAATTGAAAGGTCATTGATAGAAGCTACCTGCGCAACACCTACATTAGCAACCCTTACTGTAACACAATTGGTAACTACTTCGCTGGTGCCACAAGAATTATGACTAACTATTGAACAGCAAACATTGTCACCATTTACAAACTTATCGCTGGTAAAAGTAGGGTTAATCTCACCTACTACATTCATACCATTTACTGACCACTGATAAGTAGCATTTGGAGCAGAGTTAGTAAGGTTAGCTGATAGAGTAGCACTGTGGCCAACTACAATTGTTCCATTTGCACCAGAAATATTAAATGCAGGAGCTACCGGAGCATCAATTGTCATAACCACACTATTACTTAATACGAAAGTCTCGGTGCGGCAAGCGAAATTACTTGTCAATGCACAAGATATAGCATCACCTTGCTCAGGTACATATGTATAAGTAGGTGAAGTACTAACGGTAGTACCATCTTTCTTCCATGCATAACCTGGTGTAGAACCACCAAAAGTAGTTGCAGCACTATAAGTTACAGGTGTACCAGGACAAACTGTAGCACCAGTATTAGCAGAAACCATAATTGTTGGAGTTTCATTAGGATTAACTGTTGCGGTGATGTTCCTTGTAACAACTGCAGGTGAAGCGCATAATGCATCACTAGTTAAAACAACCTTAACGATATCCATATTATTAGGAACATAGCTGTAAGTAGCACCGTAGCCAACTGACATACCACCTACGAACCACTCGTAATGTGGTGACAGACCACCATTAACAGAGGTAGCAGTATAAGTAGCAACTGAACCTTCACATACAGCACCTGTACCTGTAGTAATTGCCACCGAAGGAATAACAGAAGGATTAACGGTAATAGTTGTGCTACCTGTCATATTGCTGCTGCAATGAGTCAAGGTATCAGTAGCTCTTACATAGAATGTACCGGCACCAGTGTAAGCACCCAAATCAAGTGCTGAACCTGTACCAGCCCAGAAACTACCAGTAGTACCAGAACCACCGCTAACCTGATAGTTAACAAATATCTGAGAACCGGTAAGACCAATGTGAACTCCTGTACCACCTTCGCAATAGCTACCACCACCTGTTACTGTATAAACCACCGGTAGCGGATTAGCTGTAACTGCAGCACTAGCAGCCATCATGTTAACACAACCATGTGATGATGTAGCTTTTACTGTATAATTACCTGTTACTGTCTGGTAGCCAAAATCAATTGCAGCACCTGTAGCAGGCATAGTAGCAACCAGCATTGAACCATTCCATAACTGGTAACTAACTCCAGTAAGGTTTGAACCACTTAACCTTACATCAGCACCCGGCTCACCAGCACAGAAACTACCACCACCCAACACTGTAAACATAGATGGGAGCGGATTAACAGTAAGTGCTACTGTATTAGCCATTGAATTTGAACAACCTGTAGTACTGTTTGTACCAATTATTGAGTAAGTACCATTAGCAGTTTGTGTACCAAAATCCATAGTACCACCTGTACCTAATAATGCAGCACCAGTGCTATGTCCATCTAACTGTAACTGGTAAGAATATCCTGTATTACTGGTTAACAAGCCAACTGAAAGACCAGCATCACCCGCGCAGATAGTACCACCACCTGTTACAGTATACTGTGCAGGTAAAGGAAGGATAGCAACCGGAACTGAACCATTCATCATACTTGAACAACCTGTAGCAAGATTAACTGCTTTTACTGAGTAAACTGAAGCAGCAGTTTGGTTACCAATATTGAATGAGCCACTCGTAGCAGTACCTGCAACCATACCGGTGATGATACCTGCACTATTCACAGTCTGGTAGTTAATTCCGCTTTGTGAGCCACTCAACATAATAGCTGCACCACCTGTACCTGCGCAATAGCTACCACCACCTGTTACATTATAAATAGTAGGATTATCATTCCTGGTAACTGTTACAGAACCGGCCATATACCTCATACATGTGGTAGCAGGGTTATAAGCCTGTGCTGTATAAACGCCAGGTGTTGTCTGCAATCCGAAACTAATTCTACCACCATTACCTGGTATAATAGAACCTACTGCGCTACCAGCCAGGTATAACTGGTAAGTTTTACCGGTTTCTGAGCCATCAAGATAAACTTCAACGCCGGTACCACCATTACAATAACTTCCGCCACCCCTTATATTCTGAATAATTGGCAGGTTATTGATACCAACAGTAACATTGTTAGGCATATAAACATGACATCCGGTAGCAGCTATTGTAGCCATTACACTATAACTACCTGTTGTGGTAAACAAACCAAAATCAATACCTGCATTGGTACCAGCAACTGTAGTCAATGCTGAACCACTTGTCATTAATTGGTAATTAGTACCTACTACTGTATGATCCATACCGATATGAGTACCTGTGCCACCGGCGCAATAATTACCACCACCATTTAAGTTATAACCTGTAGGAAGAGGGTCAATATTGATATTTGCAGAACCAGACATGTTTGACATACAACCTGTTAATGGGTTCTTACCGGTAACATAGTAGTTACCAGATATTGTTTGATTACCAAAATCAATTGCAGACGTAGTACCGGTTAAAGTGCCTAATAATAATGTTCCATTATATAATTTATATTCGAAACCAGCCTGTGAATTATCTAAATAGATATCCCTACCTGCACCACCTACACAATAATTACCACCACCCATTACATTATTAGCAGTAGGTGTAGGATTAATAATTATATCTGCACCACCTGTCATGTTCTTACTACACAAAGTAGATTGGTTAGTTGCAATTACAGTGTAGTGACCTGATGCAGTTTGTAAACCAAAATCAATTGAATTACCATCACCAATAACAGGTAAACCTGTTGCAACCGCATCAACATATAATTGATAGCTTGTGCCAACTTCTGAACCATTGGTAACAACATGAAGGCCAATACCACCATTACAATAAGCACCACCACCTGATACTAAATAAGTGCGTGGTAGTGGATTTACAGATACATTAGCAGTACCTGCCATTGCATTTCTACAACCGGTAGCTGTATTAGTAGCTACCACTGAATAACTACCAACTCCGGTAAACATACCAAAATCGATAGATGAAGTAGAACCCGGCATTGTAGCAGCCACACTTGAAGTAGGTATGTAATACAATGAATAATTCACTGCATTTTGTGAACTATTAAGACCGATATGAACACCAGTAGAAGCTGGGCAATAACCACCGCCGCCAGTTACTGTATTTACTATAGGTAATGGATTAACCGTAAATGGCATTGTAATAAAACAACCTGTAGAAGGTAGTGTATAAGAAATGTTGGCATTTCCTGCTGCGAGACCATTTACAAGACCTGTAGCAGAATTGACAGTAGCAGTATAGTTATCACTTGAACTCCATGTACCGCCACCGATATCGGTTAAGGTAGAAGAAGAACCAATACAAACTGAAGGAGTACCAGCAATAGCTGATGGCAGTGGATTTACAGTAATAGGCATTGATACTGTGCAACCTGTAGCCAATGTATAATTGATAACCGGATTACCTGCGCTTAAACCTGTAACGATACCAGATACACCGCCCACCGTAGCAAGAACTGTATTATTACATGACCAGGTTCCACCAGAAGTTAAACTGGATAATACTGTAGTAGCACCACCTGCACAAACATTGTTGGTACCTGTGATAGGAGCCGGATTAGGATATACTGCCATAGGCATATATGTGCTGCAACCGGCAGGTAATGTATAAGATACATTAAAGCTACCCGAAGCAACACCTGTAACTACACCATTGGTTCCTATTGTAGCAACTGAGGAATTGGTACTTGACCAAACACCACCCCACATAGGATTAGTTAATGTGGTAGAAGTACCAGGGCAAACACTTGTGGCACCAGCAATAGCTAAAGGACCATTATAAACATTTACATTAAGAGATGTAGAACAACCACTACTAATAGTATAACTAACAGTAGCTGCACCAGCTGCACCGGTAGGAGTAGCAAAACCGGTACTTGGATTAATACCCAAGTAAGTTGTATTGCTGGAAGTCCAGGTACCACCTGCAGGTGTAGCAGTATAGGCAACGGGTGATGGATTACAAATGTTGGCAAAGCCAGTGATTGCAGAAGGTGCCGGATTTAATACAAGTTGAACCGCAGTTGTTTTTGCACTGGTAACAGCTGTAAGGCAAGTTATTGAATCCCTGATCCAAACTGTAGAACCACTTACTGATTGTGTGAAATAAGGAGTAGTAGCACCTGCTATATTGGTAAAGCCAGCAGTAGCACTGGTAGTTGATATCTGCCAGTTATAAGCGATATCCGGACCAACTGCAGGGCTTACATTGTATAAATTAGATGTGTAAGATGGTGCACAACCTACAGTTGAGGTTGCGGTAACAGTACCGGCTGCCGGAGTACCCGAACATGGGGTGGGTGCCGGTGTGAGGGTAACTAATACTGGTGCAGTAATTGATGATTGACCTGTATAGGTACAGGTAACCACACAACGGAAATAAGTATTGTTGGTGATACCTGTGAAACTAAGTGCAGGTGAAGAAGATGATGGGCCAAAATTTACATAGCCTGCCGCACCAAAAGACCAGGACTGCCATTGGTAGGTAGTGCCACCTATTGAAGAACCCACATCATTAAGATTAAAAACTGTGGCCGCACCACCTGATGTAGGTGCAATAGAAGCAGTACCTGCTGTAGGAGTTCCATTACATGGGAAAACACCCTGACCAGTTACCGGAATTGGGTTGCTTGATGACACTGAAATGCCCGAACCTGTAGGAACCACTGAAGCTGAATAAACACTATATGCACTTGGTGCAAACTGAACAAAAACAGGAGTTGAAGCTAAGGTCTGGCTTGCAACCGGAATTGTTAATGTGCTGGCCCAAGAGCCTACTAAACCTGTAGCTGACAATTTAAAATCAGATGGTGCAGTTAAGAGTACATTACCTAGACTAGGGGCCATAAATGTGCCACTAATATTATAGGATAGAACCGGAGGTGTAGCACCTACTACAACCGTACCAAAATTTAAGGAAGGAGTAGAATTAGTAATAATAGGATAGGTACCAGTACCAGATACTGCAACAGTTGATGTAGCTGCACCACCACCACTAATGGTAATATTACCGCCATAAGCAATATTAGATGTAGGGCTAAATTGCACATAAACAGGGGTAGTTGGCAATGTAGGGATAGTAACAGGTATAGTAAGACTGGTTGTAAATGAACCTGCAAGGCCGGTTAATGATACCTGATAACCGATAGGTGCAGTAACAGTAACCGGACTGGAGGTATAATAAGCCCCGGCTACAGTAAAGCTGGACGCTGCTGTTGAAGTACCGACACTTGCCAGGCCGAATGCCATGGTAGTGGTACTCAAAGTTGTAGTAGGACCAGGGTATGCCGTGTAAGAGATATCGTCTAAAAAGCAATTGTCACCAAACTGGGAATAATAAGAGAAAATGATATAATTGGTAGCACCATTATAAGTAGGCGGAACTGTAAAGCTATATTGGTACCACCCTGAGGTTCCGGTTCCGGGAGTCGATGTTCCGGTAACTGCACCACTTATGGCCACATTTGAAGCCCTGGGTACAAATCCCATTAATGTTGCTCCAGTTAAGGAACTTTGTACTGTATTAATATAGGCACTTATTCCTTCCAGTGCAAGACCCTGGTAATAAACGCCATCTCTCCAGAACCATATAGAAACCGTAGTGGCAGTTCCAAATCTATTGGTATAATCAATGACTTTGGTAGAAATATATGCAGTAGTACCCGTACCTAAACTATAGGAATTGAATTCGGAGTAATAAGTACCACCATGTGGACCGGTAGTAGTTGGAGACCCTGCAGTGCCACTAGTTAAAAATGTTGACCCAGAACCACCAGTGATAGACCATCCCGGAGGAGGGTAAACACCCGCTTCTTCAAATCCTTCATTGACTACCACTTGTCCAAAGCTCAATAAGCTAAGACAGATAAGACTTAGGAATAAGTAAATTTTTCTCATACAGAAATTGTTTAAAATAATTTATTTACTAGGGTGTAAAATGGCTTTCCCAGAACAGAATTCTGAGCAATTTAACATATTAGCTATGCAAAGTACTTTATTTCCTATACATTCCAAACATTCAATACACATTTTTAATTTAAACATGCATATATTTTGCCAATCATAAATAGACTACCCCATTTTAAGCCGGTGCGAAGCCATGCTTACCGCAATTATATATTATACCATTAAGGGAGGTTCCCAATTTAAAATGATGCTTTAATGCTAACGTCTACACTTAAATTAGTACCTACTTGAGAATAAAACATTTACAAAAAGGAGTTGGCTATAAAACGGACTTATTCCAAAGAAATCTCAATTTTTCACAGAGAAAAGACCATCCACATAGCCATTAATTTACATTAATCGAAATAAACCTTCAAAAAATTCCATTTTTCAATAAATGTTTATACTTTGTAGGGTAATAACCATACATATATATTATGGCTGCTGCACAGGAATCTATTAGTGAGCTCATTTTTGCTATGCTCAACGACGGCTATGGCCGCGAACATATTGAAACCTCCCTGCTCGAAAAAGGGCACGATGAGAAATTTGTTAAAGAAATAGTGCAGGAAGCCCGTACGCTTTGGTATTCTAAAAGACGCACCCGAGGCCTTATCTATATATTAATAGGTGCTATCATTTGCCTTTCCAGTTGCATCATCACTTTTACCTCAACTTATTCACAAGGTTCCTTTCCATATGTGCTTTATGGGCTTACCACTCTGGGTATCCTTATAGTGTTTATGGGCCTGATGATGGTTTTTTAAATCATACTCAGTAACGAACAGATGCTTCCTGCTTGTTGATGGCCCTGTTTTTTCCAAAAAAAGAAATAAATACAACTCTTGTCTGGCACGGTTATTGTTAATTAACATTTCATAAGGTATTATTACAAATAACCTGATTTTGTTGCCCAGGGTTCTATCACCTGTCTTCATTGTTATTCCATTATTGTATACCCAAATTATGTCTTATGAATCATTCATTTGGAGGCAGCAATGCCTACATGTTATACCTATTTTACATAACCACCACTTCCCTACTAAGCGGTTAAAACGAACCTATTTTTAATTATTTGAAATCAATGTGCTTGTATATTTTAAGGCAGCGGTATAACTATGCTTGCCTCAAAATATACACTCTAGCATTATTAAGCATGCATTTACATACAACCAGTATTTACTTAATTCAATTAACCAAATCCACTATTCAATCACTATTTAATTAACGATTATGAAAAACAGAATTTACCCCTTGCTACTTTTACTGGCAGGTATGTGTGGCCTACAAACGGCGATAGCCCAGCCTACCATTACCCTCGGCTCATTTCCCACGGTATGCGCATTAGATACCTCAGCCTCATTTACCTATTCGGCCACCACGGGTAGCCCCTCTACCTATTCTATTATGTGGGGGGCAGCGGCGCAAAACCAGGGATTCAGAAATTCGCCGGGAATTATTTCTACCGTTCCCGGATTATCTGGTAGCCCCGCAACCTATTTAGCTACAGATGCTGTTGGAAATATTTATTACTCTGATTCATATAATAATAAGGTTAACAAACTAAGTCCTTCCGGTACTATAACCACAATTGCCGGTAATGGCTCAGGTGGGTATAGCGGCGACGGGGGACCTGCAACCAATGCAAAATTATTTACACCTATAGGAATACTGTTTGATACAATAGGCAATCTATACATTGCAGATATAAATAATGCATTAATTCGAAAAGTAGATACAGCGGGTATTATTCGTTCTATAGCAGGAATAGGCACCTGGTATTATACCGGCGATGGCTGACCCGCAACTTCGGCAGCAATTGGCCGCCCGAGTGCAGTGGCTTTGGATGCCGCAGGAAACCTCTACATATGCGACAATTACAACAATGTAATAAGAAAAGTTAACACCAGCGGTATCATATCTACAATAGCCGGAAATGGCACAGCCGGCTATAGTGGTGATGCTGGTGCAGCAACAGCCGCCCTGCTGTCCGGCCCCCAGGATATTAAATTTGATACAGCAGGCAATCTCCTGATAGCTGATGCGGCAAATAATGTGGTGAGAAAAATAAATACTTCCGGAATTATTTCGACCATTGCAGGTAACAATATAGGTGGTTTTAGTGGAGACGGGGGTCCCGCTACCGCTGCAAAGCTTTTAAGCCCTGTGGTCTTAGACCTTGATGCCCTCGGCAATTTATATATAGTTGATGGAGGCAATAATGAGGTAAGAATGGTTAATACATCAGGCTATATCTCTACTTATGCAGGTGGGGGTGCAGGAATAGACTATACCTATTTGGGTGGCACTCCCCGTTCAGGTTATACAGGCGATGGTGGTTCAGCTACATCTGCAACATTAGATTATCCGTTGGCAATTTCCTGTGGAAGGTTGGGTAATGTATTTATATCAGATGGTAACCTTGTTATCAGGAAGGTATCAAATGAGCAATCTCTTACCTCATCTCCATTAGGTTTTTATGTACCACCAGGAGCAATACCTGCTACCTATACCGGAGACTTAACCGTTTATACCGCCACTGCAGCTACTACCTACACGGTTTCTGTGGTTGTAGCTCCATCGTCTGGCATAATTAATGGTCTTTTAAATGTTTGTACGGGTTCAACAGTTGCATTTACCGATGCTTCTACAGGTGGTACCTGGAGCAGTAGCAATACTTCAGTAGCTACAGTGGGTAGTGGAGTGGTAACTGGTATTACAGCCGGCACCTCGCTTATTAGTTACACGGTAACCAGTGCCTGTGGCACACGTAGTGCCACCAGAATGATAAATGTTAACACTACTCCGGCATTGACCCTTAGTGCCAACCCTGTAATTTGTGAAGGTAATGTTACTGCTGCTTTTAATTATACCGGGCTTTCTGGTAGTCCCAAATATGATATAAAATGGGACGATACTGCCCTGGCGAATAGATTCGTAAACACCCCTGGCACCATTACCACTTTTGCTGGTGATACTGCCAATACCGGTACTTCGGTAGGAGATGGCGGGCCGGCTACCGCAGCCGGCTTCTATTACCCTGCTGATATATATAGGGATTTGAATGACAATACCTATATTTCCGACTATTATAACCATAAAATACGCAAAATAAATAGTGCCGGTATCATTAGCACCATTGCAGGTACCGGTACAGAAGGTTATTCGGGAGACGGAGGGCCAGCTACAGCGGCTAACATTAGCTTTCCATTGAGTATTGCACTGGATGCTGCAGGTAACCTCTACTTCAATTCGGGCATAGATGGGGTAATAAGAAAAATAAATACTTCAGGTATAATATCAACTATTTGTGGCATGCATAATAATTTGGGATTCTCGGGAGAC
>CAIWHI010000064.1 GCA_903912435.1 uncultured Bacteroidota bacterium
AGGTGCCCTTACAACGTTTTGCCTATGCGGGTTTGCTCATGTTCCAAAACAAGGATAAGGAAACAGAGGAACTACTGGATAGCCTGGTAAAGGCCTTCCCCGAGCATCCTTTGAATGATGATATATTACTGATGAAAGCTAATTTGGCCCTTAAGCATCAAAACTATACCAAAGCCCTGGGCTTTTTAGAAACCATCTATACCAAGTATAAAGAAGATGTTCTGGGCGATGATGCAGTCTTTAAAATGGCCGATATTTACCAAAACAACCTCCACCAGCTAGACAAGGCACAGCACTATTACGAGCAACTGATTATCGATTATCCAGGGTCTACCTATGTGCAGGCGGCAAGGCAATTATTATACCAGTTGAACAACAAAGGCAATCCATAATTACGATGCGCCAGATAAGCAAATACCTATTTGTCCTGCTGATTCTGGTTTGTCCCGGATTTTCCAAGGCACAATTAGCCATAAATGTATTGGATGGCTTTGTTCACCTTAAAGAAGGCATCACCTGCAATTATAAGGTAGTATTTACCACCACGGGTAATGATATTAAGGGCTATACCGTCACCACAATGGAGGATGGCACCGAACTAAAAGCCAATCTAAAAGGCACAATTAATAAACGCAAACACACCCTGGAATTCAAAGAAAGTCCATTACCCAATGTGGATATGACCGGGCCCTGCCTGTTTGATGTGCAGCTCAACTACCAGGTGATAAATGGGGCATACCAGTTTAGCGGCAATTTTAAGGGACATGACCTTGATAACAAATATTGCGACGAGGGCTCTGTAGAATTTGAAATGAAACCCAGCACCTACAACCCGCTTGACAATACCCCAAAACGAAAAACAAGCACCCCAACCGTCCAACCAGTAACAGATACCCCAGCGCTGATAAGCAGAGGTGTATTAGACCTACCCATAAAGGTTACAGCCACCGATCAACGAAAAATTGAGTGGGTATCAGACAGTTGTGTTCTAGAAATCTGGGATGGCATGGTGATAGATGGGGATATAGTTTCCATTATGGTGAATAACCAAACCGTATTGGAAAATTATATGCTTGAAGCTGGCAAAAAAAGGATTACGTTCCCACTAAAAAACAAGACAAATACTATCACCATCACAGCTCAAAATGAGGGTTCAGCACCGCCCAATACCTCAAAGGTAATGCTCACCGATGGACGGTTTAAATATAGTGTGCTGGTAAGCCTGAAAGAAGGGCAAAGCGGGGTTATTACGCTTACAAAAGGGAGCTCGTCAAATAGATAAGTTTCAATTAATTGATATTCAGCCCCACCACAAATCCCCAATAAGGGCGGGCCTCATAAATCCAATTATCATTGTATTTATCCAAAAGCCTGTCTGTACCAAATGACATACCAAAAGTGAGCCTTTCAAGTGCAAGGTTAGCCGCAATACCAGTAAGCAATATTACCCCTTCATAATCTATTGCTACAGGTTGGGTTAGGGTGCTGCTATTAACGAGGGTACTACCTATGCCTGCATATAGCCCCACACTATAGCCAATATGGGTTACGGTCTGCTTATAGGAATTTAGTGGAGTGCGCTTATACTTCAGCTTAAACTCATCAATTCTATAACCACCATATAACGCACCATTCAGGTTTGTATTCATCTGGTTGGGGATATTATTTGTAGCCTGCCGGTATTTCATGGTTATGGTCATCAGGTCAAAGTCGAAGGAAGGACGGTAGTATTTGTGTACCAGCTTATTGTCCTTCACCCTGTTTTGTTCTTCGGTATAGTTAACCCTTTGTTTTGTGAGTAGTATGGTTGAGTCTTTCAATTCAATAATAGGTATTACGGTTATGGTATCCTCTCCTATATTAAGCACATATACTTTCTTTTTCCCAAGGCGGGTCTTTTTATAGATTCCGTCATTGAAACCGTTTTTAGAATTTTCCTTAAGTAATTGGCAACTACACAGCATGCAAGTTACAGTTAGCAAAATTAAAAAATAAGAAATAGCCGGTTTCAACATGGTGACAGGGGGATAAACCATTAAATATTCAGTGAATATAACCATTTCTTATGGGGCAGGGTCAATATATTTGCAATTAAATAAACCATCTATGTAGTATAGGTCAGGTTCAAACAGATAGGAATCCACCCCAATTTTCAAAATCCCCTTATAAGGGATACCTATATTAGCTACTAATTGTTAATTTTGCGCCAACGATAATAAATTGATATGAAGCAAGGTAAGTTAATAACGATGGATGAGTTTACCATCCAGGAGACAAGAAAATTTCCACAGGCTACAGGTGAGTTATCATCCCTATTAAGAGATATTGGCCTAGCCGGTAAAATCATCAATAAGCAGGTTTTAAAGGCAGGTCTTGTAGATATATTGGGCAAGCATGGTGCGACCAATGTGCAGGGTGAAGAACAGATGAAGTTGGATGTTTACGCCAATGAAACCCTTATCAACATTCTTAAAAATAGTAGCGACTGCGCAGGTATTGCATCAGAAGAAAATGATGACCATGTATGTTTTGAAGATACTTTTTCGGCCAATTCAAAATACGTAGTTTTATTCGACCCTCTCGATGGTTCTTCTAATATTGATGTGAATGCCCCTATTGGCACCATCTTCTCTATATACCGCAGGGTGAGCGAACTGGGCAAACCATGCACCATGCAGGATTTCTTACAGCCAGGTAACAGGCTTATGGCTGCAGGTTACATTATCTATGGCAGTAGTACCATGATGGTATATGCCACCAAAGTGAGCGTAAATGGCTTTACTCTTGAACCATCAATTGGTGAGTTCTGCCTAAGCCATGCCAATATCAAAGTGCCTGAAAATGGAAAAATATACTCGCTTAACCAGGGCAATACTCTGAAATATTCAGATGGTATGCGTGCTTATCTCGACTATTGTATGGAAATCAATAAGGAAGAGGGCCGGCCATATTCCCACCGTTATATAGGCTCTATGGTGGCCGATTTGCACCGCACACTTATTAAGGGTGGTATCTTTATCTATCCGGCAGACAAGAGTTCGCCAAAAGGCAAATTACGTCTTCAGTATGAGTGCAACCCTATGTCCTTCATTGTAGAGGCAGCAGGTGGTAAAGGGTCAACAGGCGAGGGTAATATCCTGGACGTAGAGCCTACCGAATTGCACCAGAGGGTGCCAATATTTATAGGCTCTAAAAATATGGTAGCAAAAGCATTGTCTTTTTTATATCCGGTAACAGCTTAATAAATAATCACTCTAAATAATTCAATCAGCCCAAATGGATTTCACTCCATTTGGG
>CAIWHI010000065.1 GCA_903912435.1 uncultured Bacteroidota bacterium
TAGAACTCTGCCCGTCATGAGAAATATGAAAACGATAAATGTAAATACATGCTACTATTATGGTGATGTAGAAACCGTATTTCCACCATGGAGGTAAGCTGTTGTCTAATTCTTTGATACCATCATAATCATGGTCCATAAGAATGTCTCTTTCTTTTTCAAGAGATGCTGCAGCATTAAACTTATCCCAGAACCAGCTTTCCTGTGGTGCAGCTACGGCACCAGCAGTAGCAGTTTCAGGCTTGCTCTTCAAAATCTTGAGCATAGTACCTATGTACATCACCAGTGAAAATATTACAATCAGCTCAAGCAAGATAACAGAGATAATTAGGTAATAATCGTCGGCTGGTATACCACTGATGTAATTTGAGGCTGGTGCTGCTGCTTTGGTAACTGCCTCTGCAGCATTACCCAAGGCAGGGATACTTAAAGCCAAAAACAGCAATAGTGCCTTAGCAATGTTAGACCCGGTTGACTGACGGTCCTTACGTATCTTATCCCTTGCAACACCACTTAAAACGCGGAGTGTATTGGCAAGCATACCTATAACAAACAAAAGGATGAGCATCAGGCTTATCAGGCTGATAAGCACCATATTATAACTTTCTCCTTTTGCCGGGCTTCCTGCAGCAAATACTATAGAGGGAAATATTAGCAGCGCTGCCGCTATAATGATTGATATTTTATTTTTTGAGCGCATGATTATGCCTGTTTGTTATTATTAAATAATTATTCTGCTTCATTACCCGGAAACGGTATATTCTTGAGTGCGTCTATATATTTCTTATCGGCTTTACCAATCCACCAAAGCAGAACGGTGAAGAATACAAAGAATATCATTAGTGAAACGAGTGGATAAATGCCAACACCCGTGATCTTTTCGAGATAATGTATGAATTTCATGATTTGTTATGTTACAATTTTAGTTAGCTGTTGCAGTTACTTTTTGTTCCAGTTTAATATCAGTACCTACACGTTGCAGGTAAGCAATCAGTGCTATAATTTCCTTATTGCTCTTGATCTTGATATTATTCATAGAGAGATCAAGTGCGATACCATTTGCCTGGATGATCAAATCCTTATTAGCAACCTGGTCGAAACCTGAAGGATATGGAACTCCTAAGGTTTGCATAGCCCTGATTTTAGCCGGGGTAATAGCAGTATCCAGATTATTTTCGAACAACCAGATATACCTTGGCATGATGGTACCCGGAGAGATACTTGATGGCTCATACATGTGGTTGAAGTGCCAACTATTAGGGTACTTACCGCCAATCCTCGCCAAATCCGGACCGGTACGTTTACTACCCCACTGGAATGGGTGGTCATAGATAAACTCACCTGCCTTAGAGTATTCACCATACCTTACTACCTCACTCCTGAAAGGACGAACCATTTGGCTATGGCATAGGTAACAACCTTCACGAATGTAGATATCCCTACCTTGTAATTCAAGTGGAGTATATGGTTTTACACTTGCTATGGTTGGGATGTTAGACTTAACCATGAAAGTAGGTATCATCTCTATTGCACCACCAATAGCTACTGCTACAAGGCTAAATACCAACATTTGAATTGGACGACTTTCAATCCACCTGTGCCAGTATTCGGTAGAATGTGGTACATACACTTTAGCAAGAGGAGCTGCTTCTGCTGGTTCTTCATTTTGTGCAGTACCCATTTGCATAGTCTTAATAAGGTTATAAGCCATTATTAAAGCACCTAAAAGGAACAATACACCACCAATACCACGCATCATGTAGAAAGGCTGCATTTGTTTTACAGTATCCAGGAACTGATATTTCAATGTTCCTTCCGGAGTAAATTCCTTCCATGCAAGACTTTGCATGAAACCAGCCCAATACATTGGCACCACATAGAATATAATACCCAAAGTACCAATCCAGAAGTGGTTATTTGCCAACTTGATGGAGTATAACTTAGTCTTGAATATTTTTGGTATCAAATAATAAAGCATACCGAAGGTGAGGAAACCATTCCAGCCTAGAGCACCTACGTGTACGTGTGCAATAGTCCAATCGGTAAAGTGACTGATAGCGTTTACACTCTTGAGACTTAACATTGGGCCTTCGAATGTAGCCATACCGTATGCGGTAACTGCTACAACCATGAACTTTAATACTGGTTCTTCACGAACCTTATCCCAGGCACCACGTAGTGTTAAAAGACCGTTCAACATACCACCCCATGATGGAGCAATCAGCATAATTGAGAATACAGTACCTAAAGACTGAGCCCAGTCAGGTAATGCAGTGTATAACAAGTGGTGAGGACCAGCCCAGATATACAAGAATATCAATGCCCAGAAGTGGATAACTGATAGTTTGTAAGAGTAAACGGGACGGCCTGATGCCTTAGGTATGAAGTAATACATCAAACCAAGGTATGGAGTGGTCAGGAAGAATGCCACCGCATTATGACCATACCACCATTGTACCAGCGCATCCTGAACGCCTGCATACCATGAGTATGATTTCATCATGCTGAATGGAATCTCAAAAGAGTTCACGATATGCAGCATGGCTACCGTAACAAATGTTGCGATATAGAACCAGATAGCCACATAAAGGTGACGCTCACGCCTTTTGATAATAGTACCGAACATATTGATACCGAAAACCACCCATATAAGAGCTATTAAGATATCGATAGGCCATTCCAGCTCAGCATACTCTTTACCACTGGTATAACCAGCCAACAGAGTAACAGCCGCCAAAACGATAATGGATTGCCAACCCCAGAAATGTAGTTTGCTCAGGGCATCACTAAACATCCTGGTTTTGCAAAGACGCTGTAAAGAATAATAAACCCCCATAAAGATACCGTTGCCCACAAATGCAAAAATGACCGCATTTGTATGAACCGGCCTAACCCTACCAAATGTTGTAGCAGCCATATCCATATTTAAGCCCGGATACACAAGCTGGAAGGCGGCTACGATTCCCGCAAGCATGCCTACAATTCCCCACAGAATAGTGGCGTAGGCAAACCATTTTACGATTTTGTTATCGTAAAAGAATTTATCAGTTTGTACTGATGTTCCCATTGTTCCTTCAAAAGAATTACTCATATTTGTTTTTTACTTGGTTTATTTATATATGTCTCTTTGAAATTCATCATCAAACAGCATCCTCATTGATGCCCCTTTTTGGTCTTCGTATTGGTTGGTTTTTACGCTCCATATAAATGCTGCCAAAAAAAGAGCGGCAACACATATACTCACGATAACCAACATATAAAGTGCGCTCATACTCAATACATTTATTTATGGTTACAAAAATATTAGTGGATACAGAGGTATTTTATGACAAGCCTCAAGTATTTAACTGATTAAAATCAGTTTCATAATTATTATTCTTTAATCTTAAGAGCAAGACCTAATCTGCGGGCTACTATGCTACTTACCCCGCTTGAAATAATTACGATACTTATTGTGCTGCATGGCATCAATATGGCTGCAAGCATTGGCCTCATTTCGCCACGCATGGCTATAGATAAGCCGCAGATATTGTAGATGATAGATACAAGAAAGCTGACGCCTATGATGTATCTGGAAGCCCTGGCCAACTTCATGATGGCAGGCAAATATTCAAATCGTTTAGAATCAAGAATGGCATCGCATGATGGTGTGAAATTATTGATATCATCTGCCAGGGTAATGCCTACATTACTTTGTTGCAAAGCACCTGCATCATTAAGCCCATCACCAATCATCATTACATTGTTGTTATTTTTTTGAAGCTGATCGATATATTGAAGCTTATCAACAGGCTTTTGCTCAAATAACAATTCACTAGTCCTGCCAAAAAGGTCTTCCAGTATACTCCGTTGCTTGTTATTATCACCAGAAAGAAGGGATAATTTATAATCCTGACCCAGGCGTGGAATCATTTGAGGTATAGAATTGCGGAAAACCGAGCGTGTATGAAAGGCTGTAATTTTCCCATCTATATTAATATATACCGTAGCCTTCTCATCTGTGGATGAGCCATTATTCAAGCCCACAAAAGTGGCAGAACCAACTTTTACATTTATTCCTTCTATAACCGCCTCAATACCCTTGCCTGCGAATTCTTTCCATTCGGTACAAATTGTTACAGGTCTGGAACCCAGATATTGTGCCAAAGCCCTGCTATTAGGGTGTTTGCTAGGCTTAATGGCCGTTAGCACCACATTCTTTTCATACTCTGATAATTGGTGCCCGGTAAGCAAACTTTGTCCATTTGCACCTTCGGTAATAGTACCTGTTTTATCAAAAACTATGTGGTTTATCTTGCTCAACTGCTCTATCACAGTAGCATCCCTCAGAAACAGACCATTATTACTGAATATGCGCAACAGGTTGCCATTGGTAAAGGTGACACACAGCAATAATGCACATGGGCAGGCCACAATAAGCATGGCTGTAACACTGGTGATAATCTTGGCAGGGTCCACAAAATACCAATAAACAGCAGTACATAAGGCCAATGAAAGCAATATCCAGGTAAAATACCTGCTTAGGATATGGATAGCACTATGAGCATCATTTTGCTCTTCTTTGTCTTTGGTGAAGGCATAATGGTTCCATAATGAGGTTAGATAGCTGCCCGCCACAGGTTTCAAAATCATGATGGTGAGTTGCTCGCCTACCTGCTTGCCACCGGCATACACTGTTTCATTAAGTGGAACAACCACAGGGTCACTTTCACCTGTTACAAAGCTGTAATCAATATTGGCTTTACCCTTTATCACAATGGCATCAGCCGGGATAATTTCGTCGTTGTATAATACCACTACATCTTTCTCTTTCAGGTCCTGTAGGCGGCGGCTTTCGATTCCATTGGTGGTTTGTACATTTACTGCAATTGGGAAATAGGACTTATAATCGCGATGGAAGGAGATGGACTTGTAGGTACGCTCCTGCACTACCCTACCCACCAGCATGAAAAATACAATGCCACACATGCTATCAAGGTATCCACCTCCTGTATTGCCTAATATTTCGAAAATACTGCGGGCAAAAGTGATGATGATAGCCAATGCTATGGGGGCATCAATATTGAGTGTTTTTTGTTGTAATCCCTTCCATGCAGTACTAAA
>CAIWHI010000066.1 GCA_903912435.1 uncultured Bacteroidota bacterium
CGAAACTGTTAACAAGCGAATAGTAAGACAATGAACAAAAAAAAGGTAATGTATTCTGTTGAATTCCCGATAAGGTGTTCCCCATCTATTTTATACGATTTCTTATCTACTCCGGTGGGCCTTCAAGAGTGGTTTGCCGACAAAGTAGACCAGAGAGAGCATAAAATGAACTTCACCTGGAATGGCAGTACCGATACCGCTGAAATATTAGAACATGTTGAAAATGAATTTATCAGGTACCGTTGGGAGTATTATAGTAATGATGAGTTTTTTGAGTTCGGTATAGAGCAAAGTCCGGTAACTAATGAAACAATTTTAAGAATAACTGATTTTGCAGAAAAAAATGACCTTAAAGACCAGCAAAGATTGTGGGCATCACAAGTTCATGAACTTAAGCACAGGTTAGGTAGTTAATTTTTCAAAAGTCCTTTTCCCTGAGAATTTTCAGGCTTTAATCCGGGTTCAATCACCGGGCTTATCATCATTGCTCAATTTTGTGCCGCAATAACCATATTTACAGTTTTATTGACTGAAATTCCCCTTCCTCATGATTCATTGAGATGTAATTATGTAAGTTACATCATCACCTATCAAAAACAGCAGCCATTAGGTTGTAGGTTTTTGGTGTCATCTTATTTTACCTTAATACTTTACTTTACCTTTTCGGTCCGGAAATGTTTTACTAACCACTTAGTCTCACAAAGTATGCACCCATAAATATTGTTAATACTATAGCAGTGCTAATAGAATAAACGCCAATTTATGTAGGTTTGTATTTTAACACCATTTCTACCGGCTTTCATTTTAGATAATATTCATTTTTGATAAAAAAGCTTGACATATTAATCATCCGTAGCTTTATTGGCCCATTTCTGGTTACTTTTTTCGTATCGTTATTTGTACTTGTAATGCAGTTTTTTTGGCTCTACATGGATGAAATGATAGGCAAAGGACTGAATATTTGGATGTTGGTGCAATTGCTGGTTTATATGAGTACCACCCTGGTACCCCTGGCATTACCATTGAGCGTTTTACTCTCTTCCATAATGACTTTTGGCAATATGGGTGAGAATTTCGAGCTGGTGGCTATTAAGTCATCAGGTATTTCATTACTCAGGTTCATGAGGCCCTTATTCATCTTTATTTCGTTTATCGCTTTCGGTGCCTTCCTATTTAGTGATAATGTGATACCTGTAGCCAACCTCAAGGCGCTGTCATTGCTTTATGATGTGCGCAATGCCAAGCCAACCTTCAATATCCGTGCTGACCAGTTTAATAATGAAATGCCAGGCTACTCAATAAGGGTAGGCAGTAAGGATGAGGATGGCAATACCATACACGATATCATTATTTACGACCATACCGACATGTCGGGCAATAACAAAGTAATCATTGCCAAAAAAGGAGAAATGATTTCCTCGCCCGACAAACAATCACTGGTTTTTAAACTTACCGATGGCTGGCGATATGAGGAAGGCATGGACCATGGCGTGCATGATGGCTCACAAACCCGGATGCACTTTGAACGGTGGAATAAAGTTTTCGACCTTTCATCACTTAAGTTTACCCGCAATAATGAAGACCTTTTTAAGGGAGCTTACCAAATGATGAATGCCTCCCAATTATTAGCAAATCTGGATAGCCTTGACCACTCAAGGGCAAGACTGCCCGGCGCACTAACCGGATTTATATTACCGTATATATCATGGGATGACAAGGCGAAAGAACCAGTAGTTAAAAAACAACCACCTATTGCAAACAATAAACA
>CAIWHI010000067.1 GCA_903912435.1 uncultured Bacteroidota bacterium
CTATTTTGGAATTGATATGCGTTTGAGCTATTTGAGCCATTTTTGAATATTACACTTCCATAAACAGGAGCAGTCAATGAATTATTTGAGCCGACGCCAATATTAATAGATCCGGTGGTTTGTGAAGTTGCAGTATTGTCTATGGAGCCGGTATTAATATTTATTCCTCCTGTACTTGCATTATCTGAAAAGCCGAAAATTGAATATGACGATCCAGTGCTCAATGAAAGGTTTCCAGATTTTATACCAGATCCAAACACGTATCCACTTGCTATAGAAACATTTCCACTATTGCCATTATTGCCGTTACCACTACCCACAGTTACTACTCCAGAAGTACCAGAATTTGCATTGCCACTTAAAAATGAAGAATTGCCAGTATTACCAGCAAGTGAAGTACCTGATGCAACGCTTACTGAGTTGGTATTGCCTGAAGACACTCCAAGGGTTTGAATAATTCCGGATCCTAGCATGATATCTGGGCCGCTTCCAGAATTAGAAATGCTTAACACGGAGCCAGTCGCATTGCTTGAAGTCTGATTTAGTTGCAGAACACTGGATGAATCCAAGCAATAAGCATTACATGCGCTACTTATATTAGCCACAGCAGTAGTATTACCCGCCCCAGCATAAGAATATGGGTGAAGATCAAGCGCAAATAATACGCTAGATGTTGTGCTGGTTGTTTGCCCTGGATTGATGGTTATGCTGGTTGACGCCTTGATAGTTGTAGATATCTGATGCACTCCCAAGTAAAATTCGTGTGTCCCTGTTGTGCAATTACTTCCGTTTGAGTAGTATCCTGGAGATTGTAATTGTGTATTGCTGGTTACCATATTATAACCTATGTCATTTTGGCAGTTTGTATCATACTGAGATACTATACCCACGATAGTATCTGTAGAGTTGAAAGGTGTGATTGTATCGGTTACTGATGACAGGTTTACACCAGTAGCATTTGTCATTAAAGATAAGTAAGAAGTGCCCCATAATGCGGTTGGGCAACTAGAGGCCCCAGCAACACTATTACAACCACCTTGATCTACATTGTAAAATTCAGCCGCACTCATTCCTTGGGTTGTTGAGGTGGTGTATGTAGCTAATATAGTATTGGAGCCATTGGAAAATTGAGATATTTCTACCTCATTTATTGCGTACACGAAAGAACAGTTCTGCAGATTACTTGAACAATTTCCCCCAACCTGATGCATTGAATATCCCGAATATGTGACTGAATTGGGCTGTTGGAAAGCATTTGAACTCAAAACCGCAACTATATATCTATTAGGGTGGGCAGTTGTATTTATCGTTCCACTAACGGTTGTCTTATTCGCAGAATTATCATTACTTGTAAAAATAGCATCGCTCGCACCAGATACTGTTGCCCCATTTGTGCCTTGACCTATTATTCTATTAATGGCAAGGGGCGAATTAGCAGAACTACTATTATTGGTGACATTTAGAGTTATAGGTGTATTCCAGTTAGTCGATTGGAAAATTGGATTATTCGAATTTAATAAGGTTGTGCCTGCATCGCTATATGAATTGGTGGCAATGCCTGCAGCAACTTCACCGGTACATGCAAAATTTAGAGATAAACATGTTGTTGTAGCTCCGCCCACAAAAGTCTTATAAATATTATATGAAGTGGCTCCCGTAACAGCTGGCCAGGTTATATTATTTTTGTTTGTTGAGTTTAATAGGTTATAGCTACTGCCAGATCCAGATGCCACTACTGCAGATTCTGAACCTGAAATGTTTGCTGTTATGGCATAGCTATATACTGCTGAGTTAGGCGGAAAAGTGGTAGTGGTTGCAGCTCCACCTTTGTCTGGACAACCGACAGTGCTATATATGGTGAAACAAGAAAGGGATGAATAGGATCCAATTAAACCA
>CAIWHI010000068.1 GCA_903912435.1 uncultured Bacteroidota bacterium
CCTCCACCTTGTTCTTCGATAGCCATTATGATGCCTGTAATAACAGATGTTGTTTCATATAATGTTCGTTCCAATTGGCTTGCATCTGCTTTATCTTTACTAATAGCTATTAAAAGATGATCAGTTGAGCCTCTAATATCTAGTACAAATGCAATGTAATCGCCAACCTTTGGTTTACCAAGTTCTAAAATTGGATGTCCTGGTATATTTGAAGAAAGTTCAACAGATTCATTAAATCCTCTAAATTCATTTTTCGCTTTAAGTAGTTTTTCAACTTTTTTTCCAGTTTGCTTCAGCATTCTCCAAAGCGGTAATAATCTTTAACCTAACTAATTCTTTATCCATGGCGTATTTTATAAAAGTAAAAAAATATTTCACTCAAAATTTATGCCATAAATATATTGTCTAGCTGGAATGTCATTTATTATATTGAAACTGACGCAATATTCCTTATTTTGGAAGTTTCTAATGTCAATTTGTCACTTTTGATACTTTAGATTATGTCAATATATCTTAGGCATTATTTCGGAAGTCTGATAATTTGGCATGTATAATAAGTTGTTTTCTTACCCCCTCAAAACCACCACATCCCCCTCATCATTCACCTTAATGAGGCGTGAAGGGTTTTTTATAGTTTCATCATCCTGCCGGTAGGTTACCTGGTAATCAACTGCTGTTTTTATTTCGGTGGAAATGGAAGAATAGGTTGGGGCAGTGGATTGTCCGCTAATATTGGCGGATGTGGAGACAATAGGGCCTTTGAAACGCTTGATGAGGGCTTTGCAGAATGGGTCGGTGGTGACACGTATGGCAAGACTGCCATCCTGGTTCACCACATTGTCGGGAAAGCCAAGGGCGTTTTCATAGATTACCGTGGTTGGCCTGTCGAATGCCTCGATAATTGCAATAATATCGGGTGGGGGGGCAGCTACATATTGCAGTACATCACGGGCTTCAGCCAGCAATACTATCATGCTTTTTTCCTTGGGTCTTTGTTTTATAGCAAATATTTTTTCTACTGCAGCCTCATTGAGGGCATCACATCCCAATCCCCAAACGGTTTCGGTAGGGTAGAGGAATACCCCACCATCTTGCAATACCTGCATACAGTTTTTGATATCTGCTTCAAAGTCCATTTTCTGAATTTTATTTTTTCTAGTTTATTTATATTGCAATTCAAATTGGGTGAGGCATTCTGAACTTATCTCATTTCAAATAGTGCAACAACTGCTCATTGGTAATATCATAGGCGCATTTAAAATGCCCTTTGGGGCATTGTTTATGGCCATGCAGGCCACATGGCCTACATGATAATTTTTCTGAAACTTCCACAATATGGCCATTTGGACGCAAAGGGCCAAAGCCGAAAGCAGGTACCGTAGAACAAAAGACAGCTGTAACAGGTGCATCCATAGCTGATGCAAAATGCAGGGGGGCTGAATCATTGGCATAATTCATATCGGCTTTTTGCATGAGGGCTGCGGATTGCAGGAAATTAAGCTGCCCACAAAGGTTGGTCACATCACCATGTGTGTTACTCGATACAATTTCATCTCCTAAGGATTTATCACCCGGTGCACCTAAAATATATATAGCATACATAGGTGGTAGGTCATTAATGAGTTCCACCCACTTGCTTGCCGGAAATTGTTTGGTAAACCAAACTGATGATGGGGCTATGCAGATATAGGGTTTGGCCTGGTATTGATTTACCAATGTGTAATCAGCCTCCAAAGGGTAGAGCTTTGGGTAAGCTGCTGTTTTGTCTGTAAGACTTTCTATAAGTTGTTGGTTACGCCCGGTTTCATGTATGGGGTTAGGTGAATATGGCTCAGATAAAACATGTTTTACCTTATGGGTAAAGCAAAATGAAAAAGGGTTCTTATCAAACCCAGCCCTGTAGGGGGCACCTGAAAGAAAAGTGATTAATCCCGATGTGGCAAATCTATGGGCGTTAATGACATGGGTGTATCGTTCCTTCCTCACATTCAATGCCATTTTAATCAGATTCAGGTTCTTGTTTTTTTTCTTATCCCAAACCCACACCTTGTTCAAAAGTGGGTGGCCAGCCAGTAGGCCTTCATTACCCTTGCGGAGTAAAAAATCAATTTTGGCATCGGGAATTGTAGTGTGCAATTTCTCTATAAGAGCTGTAGCCAATACCACATCGCCCGTAAAAGCAGTCTGAATTATGAGTATTTTAAACATTTTTGGCACTAAGTTTTACAAAGCTACAAATGTTTAGGAAGGTAAATTGAAAAAAGTAAAAGGCTAATAGAAGGTCTTTTCGTTCATATTGTACGGGAAATCTCCATATAACCAATGGTTTATACTAAATTTAGTAAGGAAAGTAGGGGTAATTGCCGTTTAGGGTGTCTTATAGAGTGCTTGGGTTTGTTTAATTTTCATTCATTAGGTTTTTGAAGGTTTTAACAATAAAAAAATCAATTTTTGGAAATTTGGTACTAAATTTGTTTCTACAAGGCTATAACTAAGTAAAACTTTTAAAAATGAAAAAAATTATTCTGTCATTAGGAATGTTGTTATTGTTTGCCGGTATGGCCATGGCACAGGGAAAGAAGCATAAAAAAAATGATGCGGCTACCGAAACGCCTCAAAGCATTTCAACATCTGCAGCGCCAGCAGCTACAAATAAACCTGCTACAACACTTAAAGCCGATGATATGGCATTTAAGGATCTCACACACGATTTTGGTACCCTATCTGAAGGACCGGATGCAGTTTGTGAATTTTCATTCAAAAATACCGGCAATGAGCCTATTATTATTGAGAAAGCCCAGCCATCATGTGGTTGCACAGTTCCTTCTTTTTCTAAGGAACCAATTCCACCGGGAGCTACTGGTACAATAAGCGTTGCTTATCATACCAAAAATCATCCTAATCCATTTACAAAAACAATTACTGTTTCTTCTAATGCAGGTACAAAAGTACTGACTATTAAAGGAAATGTAGAAAAAGCACCTACTGGTTCGGCTCCTGAAAACACATCAATGTTCAAAACCAACTAGTATAAAGATTTTATTTAACCAAACAACAAATAGTATAACAACAGATCAAGGCTTATGAAAAAAGTAATCATCACACTATTCTGCCTTACAATTAGCGCAGCAGTAGTAAACGCTCAAAACCAACCTACACCTCCAAATCCTGCTGCTAAAGCTGCAACTCCTCCTCCGCCACCACCGGCTCCAAAGGAATCAGACCCTAATGCAGGTAAGTTCCAGTTCAAGGAGGAAATCCATACATTTAAGGATGTTCCGGAAGGTCCATTGGCTGAGTATGACTTTGAATTCAAGAATACCGGTAAGAAACCAATTAATATCACTGATGCTCATGGCTCATGTGGTTGTACGGTTCCTACATGGCCTCACGAACCAATTCTGCCAGGTGCAAAAGCTAAGATTCACGTAGCTTATACCACTCAGGGTCGTCCTGGTCCTATCGACAAGGCTGTAACTATCAATTCTGATGCAGCTCAGGCTCCTATGATGTTGTACATCAAAGGTAATGTAATTGCTAAACCAGCTGACCCAAAGCCAGCAGCTCCACCAGCTCCAGCAGCTCCAGGTAAATAATCTTATTTAAGATTTTAGAATTTATATAAGTATGTTAAAATAGTTGGCTTTGGCCAACTATTTTAAAAAATGGCAGGTTTTTTGCCTGATAAAGTAAAACCAATTTTATGAAAAAGTTATTTGTAGCTTTATTATCTCTTGTATTATTATCAAACATTAGCCTACAGGCACAGAATAAGCCTGGAGCTGCAGCAGCAAAAGTAGATGGTCCTGCATTTAAATTTGATGGTGGTGATACTCATGATTTCGGAGTAATTCCACGTGGCCCGATAGCCAATCATGAATTTGAATTTACCAATGTTGGCAACCAGCCTATTATAGTAATGGATGTAACCCCATCATGTGGCTGTACAGGTGTTGACTGGATTAAAACCCCTGTATTACCTGGTCAGAAAGGCTGGATTAAGCTAGGTCTTAAAACCATTGAGCAGCATGGTGTATTCAACAAAGAGGTTTATGTAAGGTCAAACGCAATTAACCCACATGGTGATAAGCGTTACACGCTTTACATTAAGGGTGATGCAAAGGGCGAAGACCCCAAATAAGATTTGGATTTAGAAATATTAAACTAATAAAGGCTGCCATAGGGTAGCCTTTATTAGTTTGTGGGGGGAGTGTGATATCTTACAATTTGTAAAACATCCCCCTAGCCCCCTTCCCAAACGCACAAAGCCAACGCCCCAAGGAGGAATTGCTTCTTCAAGTTCATTTGGCAATTTATCTTTAATGGGCTTTTTGATGTTGCTTTATAACATGGTGAATATCTCCAAGTCAGGATTAATCAAAAAGGAAATTGATAGTGGTTTTATTATCCGTAAGTTTGGCGTGTTAACCCACAAAATGGGTTTTAAATATTATTCAATAAGATGAAAAAACTATCTACTTTGATTTGTTTGTTCGCCATTTTATTATCATCGGCAATCAGCTATGCCCAATGCCCGCCACAGGGGAGCGAGGAGGCAGATTCCAGGCTTGGTAGGATAAATATACTGAAGAACAGGAGTGTTACTCCATCAGGAAGGCATACGCCTTTATTTATGCAATTGAGTGATATCCTGGGCGATTATACGGGGCAGGATTCATCGAGGTTTCATAATGGTACCTATGCCAGTACCACAGGTTATATTACCTCTTATGAGGAAAGAGGTCCTGAGTCGTGCAATTGTGATGAGGCATCTAAATCGGCGCATACGGGGGATGTGCATATCTATATTGGTGCAACACCTGATGCGCCTAAAAAGGAATGTATGATAGTGGAAATCACCCCGGCCTATAAATTACTGCATCCTGATTATGGCGATAAACTAATAAAAGGAAACCAGGTTAAAGTAACAGGTTTCCTTTTATATGATTTTGAGCATAAGGGCAATTCGGCAAATACCTGCACGAGCTGCAAATTGGTCTGGCGTAAAACCTGCTGGGAGCTACACCCGGTAACAGATTTTACTGAATTATAGCTTAAGCCATTTTCTCTATTTTCTCATTAATGCGGCTTACTTCACTTTCCAGAATGCGTTTCAACTCTTCCAAAGATTCCTTGTCGTTATGGGCATTGTCAATGTCCTCATCGCAACATGTGAATTTGCGTTTTAGTTTGGCAAGCTTTCTTCTTGTTTCTGCACCTTCTTCAGGTGCATAAAGCATGCCTATGATTGAGCCAACGGCCACACCAGCGGCCATGGTTAAAATGAATTTCTTTGCAGTTCCCATATAGTGTAGATTATAATTTTATTTCCTCCAGTTTCTTATTCACCTTATTCAGTTGATTGTGCAACACATTTTTAATGTCTTCAAGCGATTCCTTACCATCCTCAATGCTGTCATTAACAGAACCTACCAGTTTTTTGGTACGTTTGGCAATTTTCCTTCGTGTTTCAGTACCTTCTTCAGGTGCAAAAAGTATTCCTATTGCTGCACCTACCACCAGGCCAGCACCTACGGTCAAGAGCATTTTTGTAGTATTATTCATAAAATATCGGTTTAAAATAAAAGCAATTTACCTGCTTTTATTTGCTAAACAAAGGTAGCTATTCTGCTTTTGCTGTAGCTTGATCGGTATCACTATTGCCAGTGACCCACATCAATTTGCCACGGATATAACATTATATTCTGTTAAATAAAATGGTCTGACCCTTAGAGCCAGACCATTTTATGATGTCTTGTTAATTATGTTTTACCATTTACGAAAGTATGCCATTATACATTTCCTTCCTTAGTGCTTTAATACGGTCATTGGTCATATACTCATCAAAACTCATTTCCCTGTCAATAAGGCCATTAGGCGTAATTTCCAGTATGCGGTTGGCAACTGTATTAGCCAACTCATGGTCACGGCTGGTAAACAGGATAGTGCCCCTAAAATCCTTCATGCCATTGTTGAGGGCTGTAATACTTTCAAGGTCAAGGTGGTTGGTAGGCTCATCAAGCATCAGCACATTGCCCTTCATCATCATCATACGGCTAAACATGCAACGCATTTTTTCGCCTCCGCTCAATACACTTGATTTTTTCAGGGTTTCTTCGCCAGTAAACAGCATCCTGCCTAGGAAACCACGTATAAATGTTTCGTCTTTTTCTTCTGAATATTGCCTTAACCAATCAATAAGGTTATTGCCATCATTTTCGAAATAAGATGAGTTGTCAGAAGGCAGGTAAGTAGGAGTAACGGTTACGCCCCACTTGAATGAGCCTTCATATTCCTTGTCTTCGCCTGAAAGGATGCTATAGAAAGCCCTTGTAGCCAATGAGTTGGAAGAAATGACTGCTACTTTTTGGCCGCGTTTAAGATCGAAAGTGATGTCTTTAAATAGTAATTCACCATGTTCGGTCTTGCCTAGTTTCACACCTTCTAATATCTGATCGCCAGCTTCGCGCACCTGGTTGTTGAACAGGATTGCAGGATATTTACGGTTAGATGGACGCATTTCATCCAGCTTAATCTTATCCAATGCTTTTTTACGACTGGTAGCCTGCTTAGACTTAGATGCATTGGCCGAGAAACGGGCAATGAACTCCTTCAATTCGGCAATCTTATCTTCAGCTTTCTTATTCTGGTCGCCGCGTTGTTTCAGCAACAACTGGCTACTTTCGTACCAGAATGTATAGTTACCCGTATAAACATTAATCTTACCGAAGTCAATATCAGCAACGTGGGTACACACAGTATCGAGGAAGTGACGATCGTGGGATACAACCAATACTATCTTGTCGTAGTCGGCAAGGAAGTTCTCCAGCCAGGTAATGGTTTCAAGGTCAAGATCATTGGTAGGCTCATCCAGCAACAGGATGTCAGGATTGCCAAATAATGCCTGTGCCAATAGCACCCTTACTTTTTGGTTACCATCCAGTTCTTTCAATAACCTGTTGTGGTATTCTTCTTTAATGCCCAGATTGCTGAGTAGGGTAGCAGCATCGCTTTCGGCATTCCAACCATCCATTTCGGCAAACAAACCTTCTAGTTCGCCAGCTTTATGACCATCTTCCTCGGTAAAATCTTCCTTGGCATAGATGGCATCTTTGGCTTTCATTACATCATAAAGTACTGTATTGCCACGGATTACAG
>CAIWHI010000069.1 GCA_903912435.1 uncultured Bacteroidota bacterium
GATAATATTTCATTCAATCTTGCTAACTCAGGCTATCATGTGGCCAAGTACCTTCCATATGGACCAGTTAAAGACGTACTCCCCTACCTAATGCGCCGTGCCCAGGAAAATACCTCCGTGGCCGGACAAACAGGTCGTGAACTAGGCCTGATAGACAAAGAAATGAAGAGGAGGAAGCTTTGATTGAGTATAAAGTAGAGAGTATAAAGTAGAAAGATAGGTTTTCTAGGGAGTAGGTAGTCTTTAGTATTTAGTAGATAGTACTTTATCGATAGTCGTGGAAGGATATTTAAAATAGTCACTCACTTTCACCACATATGTTTTAACTTTTAACTTTTGACTTTTTAATTTGTAACAACCGGCTTCCAAAAGTCTTTCCATTGCTGGGGGGTAAGGGCATCGTTGGCATTGAAGTTGCCAATTTTTGTGCGGCGTAATTCCTGTAGGTAGGCTCCACATCCAAGTGCCTCGCCAAAATCATTAGCCAATGACCTTATATAAGTGCCTGTGCTACACAATACCCTGAAATGAACTTCAGGAAGGTTGATCTTAGTAATTTCAAATTCGCCTATTATCACCGGCCGTGCATCCAGCACCACTTCCTTACCAGCCCTGGCGAGGTCGTAAGAACGTTTACCATCCTTTTTAATGGCAGAGTGAATAGGGGGTACCTGCATAATATCACCTATAAAAGGCTGCGTGGCATCCAGAATTTGCTGCTCCGTGATATGCTCAAATGGCTTAAAATTTTCAGGCACACTTTCCAGGTCGTAGGTGGCAGTAACAGCCCCAAGATGAAATATGCCGGTATATTCCTTTGGCAGTTGTTGGTAATCAGATATTTTTTTGGTCATCTCACCTGTGCAACAAATGAGTAATCCTGTTGCAAGGGGGTCGAGGGTGCCTGCATGGCCTATTTTGGCACGACAGGTTATCTTAATCAGGTTTACGGCATCGAATGATGTCCATTTATAGGGCTTGTCAACCAGTATGACACCACCTTTTTTCAATTCGGCCAGCGAAGGTCTTTTTTGCATTGGTGCAAAGGTAATTCTTAAATGGGATTTTGGGGAATGCAGCACAATCCCTAAGCTATTGTTTGGCTATAGGTTCAATTTTTGTTTCTCTTAAATGCCATACCCGCTCATGCAGGTAATAGAGAAACATTTTTGTAAGCAATTCAAGTAAGCCAATTTTAGCCCCCAGGCTTAAATGCCCTGTAACAAACCACCCCAACAAAACAGTATCCAATGTGCCTACAATTCGCCATGATATTGTTTTCAACAGATGCCGTTTTATGGTTGGGTCTTTTTCAAATTTCTTTAATAGCGCATCAAATATCATGAGCTAAAATTAAATAATTAGGGGTGAATTGAAGTAGCCATCAAATTAATTAAAACAAGAGGATTTTAAAATAAGATCCTATTACTTTAAACTCCCCTTCTTCCATTCCTTAAAATTATCCCTGATCCACATTTTCATTTCGAGGTCGGTGCCGGCACGGGCAAATTCGTAGGCCATGGGGTAGGTATTCATAAAACTTACAAGGCTATCGCCTGTGAAGCCGGTTAGGGAATTTACCAATGCCTGGGTGTAGCGTGTATCAATAAATTTCTGCTCCATGTCATTTTTAAAGTTCGACTTGAAGCGTTTATTGTCCTTATAGCTTTTTGACATTTTTTGAACAGCCGAACCTATTAGCCCACTTACACCTATACCACCATCGGTAGTAATTTTAGGCTTTATTACCTTGGTATTCAAATCCTTGATGAACAGTTCAGACATACCAGCAGAATCTTTTTGATATTTCGTATTACCCTTCAGCACAAATTCATCAAGCGTTACATTTCGCTCAACTAAATCAAGATTCATAAATAAATCTGGGTCGGCAATAAATTGAAGATTATTAAAGCCTGCTAAAGTCGCTGAAATTATATTGCCATACTGCGCCGTAAGCTTAAAATTGCCATCAGCATCAGTTGTAGTAGATATGCCGGTGGCCTGGTTTACCAACATTACCCCAAATAATGGGTGTGTACCAAAACTATCTGTGATGCGCCCATGCTGGGTTTGTCCACCTGCCGCCTGGGTGAAAAAAAATATAGCCAATAAGATACAAACCAGTCGCAATAGAAAATAATTAGGTGAGTAAAGCTAAAAAACCTTACCCACTAATCATTCTATATTACAATGAAATTGGGAATACTTTAAGATGGTCTTTATTATTTGCCCTGCAATTTGCCCAAAAGGTCTATGTATTGCTGCATAGCATCATCCGCAGATGTGCTTTCCAGTTTGGCCCATGCATTATGTTTTGCCTTTGCAATAAAGTCGAATGGATTTGACGGGCCTGCATCAGGTGCATCACCATCATTAGCCTGCTTGAAGAGGCTGTATAATTTCAGCAAGGTATCATTATCAGGACGTGAAGTCAGTAATTTACTATCTGCTACTGCTTTTTCGAAAGTTTCTCTCAATGTCATAATCTGGCCTTTTGTATGGGCAAATGTATTTATTATTGGTGATAAACAAATTGCTCAATAACAGTGATACTGAGAATTTCCACCTTTATTTTTCCAAAACAACTAGCATCTTAACGCTTATTTATTTCAATAAACCATTTATGAGTCTTAAATTTGAACAAGTAAATTGTAGTCAATGAAACTGGCAGACTTGAATCCCAATCTTTTGTACACCTATGCCGATTATCTTAAATGGCAATTTGAAGAACGTGTGGAATTGATAAAGGGGAAGATTTTTGAATTAAGTCCCCCTAACAGTATGCATCAGGAGATTTCTGGATATATTTATCTGGCAATTGGTAATTATCTGAAGGGGAAACAATGCAAGGTTTTTTCAGCCCCATATGATGTACGCATACCCCGGAAAACAAAAGACGATAAAGATGTAATTACAGTTTTGCAGCCCGACATTTGTGTTGTTTGTGATAAATCAAAACGAGACTTAAGAGGGTGCTTTGGTGCACCTGATATTGTTGTAGAAATTACATCTCCCAGCAATAACGTAAACGAACTCAAAAATAAATATAAGATTTATGAGGAAGCTGGAGTAAAAGAATATTGGGTTGTATTACCAGAGCCTAAAACTTTTTTGGTCTATACCCTTATAGACGGAAAATATCATGCCTCCCGCCTTATGGTAGCCGGTGATGTTTTTCAATCTTCTGTTTTAGATGGGTTTTCTCTAAACCTTAAGGATATGTTTGATAGTTTGGATTAATTCAGGCTTCTGAAATCTACTGGTACCAACTTGCTACAACCGGGCTCCTGCATAGTTACCCCATATATAACATCTACGGCAGCCATTGTTTGCTTATTGTGCGTCACGATAATAAACTGTGAGTTGTCTGAAAACTTACGTATCATCTGCGTGAACTTGCCTACATTGGCATCATCAAGTGGTGCATCCACCTCATCCAATATACAGAATGGGGCTGGCTTAATGAGATATATCGCAAACAAAAAGGCTGTAGAGGTCAAAGTTTTCTCCCCACCCGAAAGCTGAGTAAGGGTACTTGGCTTCTTGCCTTTAGGCTGGGCGTAGATTTCAATATTGCTATCTGCAAGATTTTCGGGGTCGGTAAGGCGGAGGTCGCAATTGTCTTCAGCCGTGAATAAAGCCTTAAATACCTGCACAAAATTGGTCCTCACCAGGTCGAAGGTTTCACTAAATTTAGCATTGGCGGTGTTTTCAACTTCCTCAATAGTTGATAGTAGTGATTCTTTGGCATTTACCAGGTCATCACGCTGCTCTACAATAAAGTCATTACGTACCTTCATTTCGTTATAAGCCTCAATAGCTGTAGGATTAATATCGCCCATATTCTCAAGGCGCTTTTTCATCTTTTCAGCCTCGGCTACCAGTTCATCCACTGTTTGGGTAGTTTTTCTATCCTCATCCAGTATCTCATCCAGCACCACCTTAAACTCAATATTCAGGCGTTCACTCATCCCGGCTACCTTTACTTTCATGGCGGCCAATTTTTCTTTAATACCACCAAGTAGGTATTCCGATTGTTCTTTTTCCCTACGTTTCTGGTTTAGCTTTCCTTCCTGGGCAGTGATATTATTTCGCTCTTCATAAAATGCCCTATCTTTTTCGTTTAGGGCTTTTTCTTCAGCTTCTTTGCGGCTCAGCAGGGTGTATAATTCGGTTTCACCGGTTTGCAGTAATTTCTCAGTATCGGTTAGTTGGGTACTTACCAACTGCAACTGGTCATTACTATTGCTAATTTGCTTTTTAAGGTCGTTGTATTGGTTATTCCTGAACCTTAGTTCCTGTCTTAGCCCATCAAGCTTACTATGCTGGCGGGTTACAGCTATATTTTGCTGGTTGAACTGCTGGGTAATATCATTATAAGCCTGTTCAACTGTGCGGAAATCGGCCTCGGCATTTTTGATGTTTTGCTGCAGAGCATCAAGTTCAGCAGTTATCTTTTCCAGTTCGTCACGTGTCCCTAATATATTATCATGGGTCTGGTCTAGCTGGTCCTGTATGTCTTCAAGGCGTTTGTCACCGGTTTGGTTCAGGTGTTCAAAGTTTTCAATCTTATTGCCCAGGTTTACTATCTGGTTTTGCAGCTTGAATATTTCCTGGCGGGTTTGTTCTATAGCCTTGTCGTTTAATGACAGATTGAACCCTGCCAATTGCTTTTGAGTATCTGCTACCAATTGCTTGAGGCTGGTAGTGGTTTCAGTGAGTTCTACAATCTCTTTGGCTAGTCGCTCCAGATTTTTGGCACGACCTATTTTATTGCCTTCAAACAAACCTACCGAACCGCCACCAAGTGTATAATTGCCCCTTATCATTTTACCGTTTTTACCCACCAATACCTGCCCTTCTGCAAGATTGATACCTGTAATATCAGCACCATCATTGGTTATAAACACATGTCCTAAAAGGTGCCTTGCCAGGTCGGCATATTGTTCATCTACTGTCACCACATCAAGGGCCGCTACTGCGTCATTGATTGCAGTGGCTGACTTACTTTGCATTGCAGGTATATGACTCAGGATAAAAAAGTTGGCCTTACCCTTCTTGTTTTTATCCAATAGCGATACTGCCCTGGCGGCCTCATCGGTATTGGCAACTATATAGAAGTTAAGATAATTGTCGAGCACATTTTCGAGCGAGGTGCGGTATTCATTTTTCACTACAAATACATCCGACAGTAATGGTGCATTATTATCCCACTCCTTATTCTTTTTCAAGAATTTAATA
>CAIWHI010000070.1 GCA_903912435.1 uncultured Bacteroidota bacterium
AACAAACTAGCCTGGTCTTCGGGTGGTATACCAATACCCTGGTCTTTAATAGATATCATAAATTCATCATCCCTCACATCAGTAATAAATTCCACTTCACCCCCTTCATTCGAAAACTTAATAGCATTCGAAAGCAGGTTGGTAACAATATGCTTCATCATTGATGGGTCTAAATATACAGTATTACCGCCTGAATGATTATAAGAAATACTTTGGCCCTTTTTAAACAAGTGCTGTACATCCTGAATAACCTCATTCATTTGCTTTTTTATATCGTAGCGGGCATAATGAGGATGTATATTTCCCTCCTCAATTTTACCTACAGATAGAAAATCATTAAGTATTTCGGTAAGTGATGAAACCGAGGTTACTATCCGCTGTATATGCTTATCTCTCTGTACCTGTTCATCACCACCAGTATACCTTGATAACAGGTAAGCAGAAGATAAAACTGCACTTAAAGGAGTGCGAAACTCATGAGATGCCATTGACACAAACCGAGATTTCAATTCATTCAATTCTTTTTCTTTTTCAAGGGCTGCCCTTAATTCTACCTCAGCAACTTTCTTTTCAGAAATATCAATTGCTATACATAGATAGCTGGTGATAATCCCCTGGTCGTCTTTGAGTGGGGTAATATCTAATGAAACAAAAAAACTTGAACCATCTTTCCTTACATAGTGGAATTCAAGCTCATTATTATTACTTACCTGAGCCAATACAGCAAGCACTTCAAAATCAGGTTTAATTTCCCTCTTGCAAAGTTCTGATATTTCAAATGCTCTGGTTTCAAGCTCATCAAAGTCATGAAATAAAGCTGGTGTATGCTGGTTTACTAATTCATCCGATTCATAACCCAAAGCATGCTCAGCTGCCGGATTGAAAAACTGAATCATTCCATTCTTATCACATACAATAATAATAGCTCCGGCGTGGTTCCAGATATTATTTAAAAACGTGTTTACTCTTTGTAGTTCTGTGTCTTTGCGTTCAGTCTCCTTTATTTGGGCACTTAATTGCTCCACGGTAAGTGCCAAGGACTGAGTCCCCTCCTTTACCTTCTCCTCCAGGTGCGCATTGAGCTGGGCAATAGCCTGCTCAGTTTCTTTACGTTGGGTAATGTCGCTTATAAATCCGAGGGCATATTTTTCATTATCAATAGTATAATGACCTAAACTAACTTCAACCGGAAATTCTGTTCCGTCTTTCTTTAGGCCCGATAACTCCATTCCTAAGCCCATGGGCCTACTGTGTGGGTCATTACTAAAACGCTCCCTATGTTTGATATGCTTTTCCGAATATCGTCTGGGAATTAATATTTCAATCTTCTGGCCTAAAAGCTCACTTGATTGATAACCAAATTGATGCTCAATAAACTTATTGGCCATTTGTATTTCACCTTGTGAATTGGCCACGAGTATTCCAATACTAGCATAGTTAAATAATGCCTGAAAAGATTCGTTGTTAAGCGTAGTAAATGGCATGTATTTTAGACAAATGTACTTATAATCACAAAGTTAATGGTTTGTTTGGCATTATTACCAAAAGACCTTAGTGTCTTTTATTATTTTTTAGATTATTGTTTTATTAACTCTTGTAGTTCTACCAAATTTTCAATAAAAATTTTAAACATTTTTAATATATCCTATGAGTTTAATTTATTACATGTAAAAATACTATGTGAGTAACTCTCTCGGCCAACATGTTTAATATCAAATAAGTTGCTGACCAGTGTCATATTCTACACTTCATAATGGGGGTACTTTTGTATAAATAAATTACCTGATATGGATACGCCAACAGTAATACCAGCAGAAAATAAAAAAGAAAGCAATAATCTTTACCCAAATGTCACTATTTTATTGCCATTAGATCGTGAAGATTTTTCAACTCATTTAAATGAGGTCTGTAATAAGCTAATAACCGAATTGCAAAGCCAATATAATTACAAGGCCGACACAGTTATTGAGATGATTGCATCACTACACAAAAATATTGATAATAATAAGGGAAAGAAAACAGTTGCAGTATTCCTTTCACCTGTACAGGAAAAAATATTCTATCTTGATGTGACCTTTGATGAACACATTTTTGTAGATGAGCATTACGAATTGAGGGATTTAATTAACTCAATAAACAATACAGACAAATATCTGCTTTTAGTTCAGAGCTATGACTTTTATAAAATATACCTTGGTGACCGATTCCAGTTGCTGCGAATTAATTTAACGCACCCCTCAACTATTGAAAGTTTCACCAACGATATAGCAGAAAAAATTGAGTACTTTACGGATACTGTAGATAGGAAAGAAATAATGATGGACAAATTCATCCATCATATTGATAAGGAGTTGGATATTCTACTAAAACAATACAACCTCCCTTTATTTGTACTAGGGCCTGAAAGGATGAATGGGCATTTCAAAAAAATCACCCATCATGGCGCATCAGTTCTTGATTATGTGCATGGCAATTACAATGAAGCGAAACCGCATCAATTACTCAACTTAATACTACCACACTTAAAGGAGATTAAAACAAAAGAGAATTATCTATTGGCAACAGATATTGAACATGCCTTGAATGCCAATAAGCTAAGATTTGGTATTGAAGAAGTTTGGGGATGCCTTATGGAACAAAAAGGCAAGACCCTGTTGGTGGAACGCAATTTCACCTATCCATGTCTGATTGATAAAGATGGCTATTTAGATACCAACCTTGATAAAGCTAAAAAAGCAGACATTAAGGATGCCATAGACTTGATAATAGAAAAAATAATACAATCTGGAGGTACAGTGAAATTTACTGATAGCGACATTTTGGTTGACTTTAGGCGCATAGCATTATTCCTTTATTATTAATAACAGTATAAACAAGGCAATATTTATGAAAAAGATTGTGATTGCCTTTGATGGTAGGCATTTCTCGGAGGGTGCATTTGAATTTGTAAAACTACTGAATGAAAAACAGGCCGTTTTAGTGACGGGGGTATTTTTACCAGTAGTAGATTATGCCGAACTTCTCTATTCTATTGGCGGAATAAGTGGGCCAATATATTATAAGGAAGTGGAGATGGAAGATACCGGGATTGTATTATCCAATATCAAACATTTCAAAACAAAGTGCGAACATGCCGGAATTGAATTCAGGGTTCACCAAAGCCTGGATAAGCATGTGATATCTGAATTAAAACATGAATCTAGGTATGCCGACCTTATGGTGGTAGGGAGTGAGTTGTTTTATGAAAACCTTGGTAATAGCACTCAGGATGATTATATCGGGAATGTACTTCACAAATCTGAATGCCCCGTAATATTAATACCTGAAAACTATAAGCATCCCGAAAATGCAATACTTACTTTCGATGGTGGTGCCTCATCGGTTTATGCCATCAAACAATTTTCGTACCTGTTGCCTGAACTGATAGACAATAAAGCCACATTGGTATTTGCCGGTACTGGTAGCGAACATATACCCGACCTTGATTATGTAAAGGAATATGTAAGCCGCCATTATAATGACCTCAATATTTTCAAATTACAAGTCAACCCTGAATTGTATTTCAATACGTGGTTGATGGATCATAGTAATAGTATATTAGTTACTGGTGCCTATGGGCGCTCTGCATTTTCTGAAATGATTAAAAAGAGTTTCATAACTAATGTTATCCACGACCATAGGTTACCCATTTTTATTGCTCATAAATAAAAGCCTTCTTATGAAACGCTCCGAAAAACCACCGGTAATACAGGTGAACAAAACACCTGATATTCGTAA
>CAIWHI010000071.1 GCA_903912435.1 uncultured Bacteroidota bacterium
ACTATTGCATGTAACTCAAAGTTGAGCAATTGTGTTTTTATCTTTTCTATAGTATTAAAAAGCTGCTCACAAGCACTTTTTATATCATCACCTTTCAACTCTACGAAGTACGCCTTTGATTTCACATTTATCATGTGCGTATTTTCGGACTTATTCACTGGAACCAAAAACAAAAAATCACATCGCCTGAACGGTTCTTTCTTAAATGCACAATTATCTATATCGATAACGTGGCAATCAAATTCAGTTTCAGAAGCTAATATTATTGTTTTTCCTGACTCCGACCTTATGAAACTTGTACCCTTGCCAACTACCCTACACTTGTCTAAATCATACATGATATAGGTTTGATTAGCTCTGATACTCGCCCCTACTATTTATAACTCCTCGCACTAGGATGTACTACCTCATACTCCAGCACTTCCTTATGCAATTCGTATTGACTGTCAGCCTTAAATTCCCATGCAGCTACATACATAAAGTTTTCATCATCACGCAGTGCTTCACCTTCGTCTGTCTGGCTTTCCTCGCGGAAGTGACCACCACAGCTTTCCTTACGTTGTAATGCATCTATACACATCAGTTCGCCCAATTCAAGGAAGTCCGCAACCCTACCTGCCTTATCTAGCTCGGGATTGTATTCATTCACCTCACCTGGTATGCGCACATTGCTCCAGAATTCTTTACGTAATGCCTTAATTTCTTCTATTGCTTCCTTAAGCCCTTTCTCATTACGACCCATTCCGCATTTATCCCACATTATCTTGCCAAGGCGCTTGTGGAAACTTTCCACACTCTCCTTGCCCTTAATGTTCATCATCTTCTGTATGCGGTCATTCACCACTTTCTCAGCCTGTACAAATGCAGGATGGTCAGTTGGTATTGACTTAGTACGGATATCATCAGCAAGATTATTACCTAATGTGTATGGAATTACAAAATAACCATCAGCCAAACCCTGCATCAGAGCTGATGCACCCAGGCGGTTAGCACCATGGTCGCTGAAATTAGCCTCACCTAATGCATATAGATTAGGAACAGTTGTCATCAACTCATAATCTACCCAAAGTCCACCCATTGTATAGTGTACCGCCGGGTAAATACGCATTGGCACCTCGTATGGATTTTCGCCTGTTATCTTTTCATACATTTCAAACAGGTTACCATATTTTTCCTTAACTACGTTCTTACCGAAGTTATATATTGTTGCCTTATCAGCATTTTGCAATCCTTCTTTGTGTGCCTCTACCTTACCGTAACGCTCGATTGCTGAGGCGAAATCCAGGTAAACAGCCATTTTCGAAGAACCTACACCATATCCGGCATCACACCTTTCCTTTGCAGCACGGCTGGCCACGTCCCTTGGTACAAGGTTACCAAATGCAGGGTACCTTCTTTCCAGATAATAGTCGCGCTCTTCTTCTTTAATATCTGTTGGCTTGCGGTTATCACCTTTTGCTTTAGGCACCCATATACGGCCATCATTACGTAATGACTCCGACATCAATGTCAGCTTCGACTGGTGGTCTCCACTTACAGGTATACACGTAGGATGGATCTGTGTGAAACATGGATTCCCAAAATATGCACCCTGCCTGTGTGCCTTCCATGCAGCAGTAACATTGCTACCCATCGCATTGGTAGACAAGTAGAACACATTACCATAACCACCTGTACATAAAAGCACTGCATGGCCAAAATGGCGTTCCAGCTCTCCTGTCACCAGGTTACGGGCTATAATACCACGTGCCTTGCCATCAATCTTTACGATATCCAGCATTTCGTGACGGGAATACATTGTTACATTACCCAGTGAAATCTGGCGTTCCAGGCCCTGGTAGGCACCAATCAATAACTGCTGGCCCGTTTGACCTGCTGCATAAAAGGTACGCTGTACCTGTGTACCACCAAATGAACGGTTGCTCAACAAGCCGCCATACTCACGTGCAAATGGAACACCCTGTGCCACACATTGGTCAATGATATTAGCACTAACCTCTGCCAGGCGGTGCACATTACCCTCACGGGCACGGTAGTCACCACCTTTTATTGTATCATAAAACAGGCGATAGGTACTATCACCATCATTCTGGTAATTTTTAGCTGCATTGATACCACCCTGTGCTGCAATTGAGTGGGCACGACGTGGACTATCCTGGAAGCAGAAGGCTTTTACCTTATAACCCATTTCACCCAGTGATGCTGCTGCAGAAGCACCAGCAAGGCCGGTACCAACCACTATTACTTCTATCTGGCGTTTGTTGGCCGGATTTACCAGCTTGCAGGTAGATTTATAAGTTGTCCATTTTGAATCTATCGGACCGGAAGGTATTTTAGAATTAAGTGCCATATTATTAAAAAGTCAAAATTCAAAAGTAAAAAGTCAAAACTTTGTAAAGTCAAAATTTAAAAGTCAAAAGTCAAAAACTATTCAGACTACTGATAATTTCAATGTTCCTAGTGAACCCAATTCATATTGAATGCAATAGGCATAAGGGCAAAAATCAATGGAACGATGATTGCAAATGCAAATCCTACCATCTTAATCATACCCTTGTATTTGCTTGTACCCAATCCCAATGTTTGGAAGGCACTATAAAAACCATGTGCCAAATGCCATCCCAATGAAATACAACCAAATAGGTATACTATCACAACCCAGGTAGCCTGAAACTCCACCTTCATCATATCATAAAGCTTCAGTTCCTCATGACCGGTAAGCGTGGAAAGACGGTTAGGACCCCAAAATTTAGCAAGGTGAATAATCAGGAATAACAAAATAAGCGTACCCAATAATGCCATGGAGCGGCTATACCATGCACTGGTTTTGTTACCTGCGGTAACTGTATAAGCTACACTACGGCGGGCCTTGTTCTTAGCCCACAATGCCAAACCCTGCACCACATGCAATATTAAAAACGCAAATAATCCCAACTCCACTGTTCGGATTACGAAATTGGTGCCCATAAAATGAGCTGCCTCATTAAATCTGGTTCCCCCATCATTATAAAATATCTGTGCATTGATATAGCAATGCACTACCAGAAAGACAATTAAAAAAATTCCGGTAAGAGACATTTGTAATTTCTTTCCTATCGACGTGCTGAAAGATTGTTTCCAATTCATAAGACTTGGCTAAATTTTGTATAAATATTTTGAAATGCTGCGCAAAGATACTACCCTAAATTTTAAATCCTACTACCATTGACGAATGTCAGCCTTTTTTGTTCCGCAACATTGTTAATAACTATTGCCCAATTTGTTATTTGGAAGCTAAGAAGTACCAGAAGAATCAATAAATCCCCTATACCTTGCAAAATGTTAAATCATATACGATATTCCAATTCGGGCTATTTGCACCAATAGCAGTGGAGGTTGTTTGCTGTTTTTAATTACATTTGCTATACACAATTTCCGTCCATGTCATTACTAACCATTTTGCTGTTACAGGCCGATACCGCAATTAAAACAGTTGCAAATCCCGCTACGCCGCCTGTGGAAAAGATTTCACTCATCCATTTGCTTATGGAAGGTGGTGCATTGATGATTCCCCTCCTGCTGTGCTCTATAATATGCGTTTATGTATTTATTGAGCGGCTTTTGGCAATCCGCAAAGCATCAGTAATTGATGCCTCTTTCATGAAAAGGATACGTGATGCTGTAGAAAGCCGCAATATTACCGAGGCCACTAATATTTGCCGCAATGCAAATACCCCCATCTCTCGTATCATTGAAAAAGGCCTGAGCCGCATTGGCAAACCAATTGATAACATTGAAAAATCAATGGAGAATGTAGGTAAAAATGAGGTTTACCAGTTGGAGAAAAACATATCGGTATTAAGTACTATTGCAGGTATCGCACCTATTTTCGGTTTCCTGGGTACTATTGCCGGTATGATCATCCTGTTCTTCAATGTGCAACACCAGGGCTTTTCCTTAGAAACTATTGCTGGTGGTATCTATACCAAGATGGTCACCTCTGCTACAGGTTTGATAATTGGTTTGCTGGCTTACGTTTGCTATACCTACCTTAATACCCAGGTCAATAAGAATGTTATTCGTATGGAGTCGGCTTCGGTTGAATTCCTCGATTTGGTTCAGGATACCACTCATTATCAGGATACCACCCATTAATCCACAGCACGATGAATATTAAAAGACGCCAACAACACGACCCGCAAGGCCATTCATCGGCACTGAATGACATATTATTTATATTACTTTTATTTTTCCTAATCATCTCTACATTGGCCAACCCTAATGTGGTGAAGCTAAGCATACCCAAAGCCAAAAGCGATACCAAGGCCAAACAAACAGTGGTAGTATCTATTGATGGCAAACAAGGATTTTTCATCGGCACCAGCCCCGTGAATATTGATTCCCTTAAACCCTTCATAGCAAGGGCCATAGCCAAATCGCAGGATGCTGAACCAACTGTGGTAATTAATGCAGATAAACTAGCAACAGCCGATAACATTGTAGCCGTGATGCGTGCAGCCCACGACCTGAATATTAGAACCGTATTAGCAGTAGATAACAATAGCCGCTAAATTGTGATGAAAACAATTTTAAAATATGCCCAGCTACCATTTCAATTCTCTGAGACTACACTGGTAGACGAACTCAATTCATTGGATGAGCAATGGATGCTCCACTATAATAAGGCTCATTATGAGGGCGATTGGAGCGCCCTGCCCCTCCGTTCTATAGGCGGAAAAATAGATAATGTCCTGCCTGAAAACAAGAATGGTATTGCATTTATGGATTCCCCCCTTATGGATAAGTGTCCATACATAAAATCCATCACCCAGCTTTTCCCCTGCGAACATAATGCCATTCGACTATTAAATCTAAAGTCAGGAGCCATCATTAAGGAGCATAGGGATGCCGACCTGAATTTCGAAAACAATGAGGCCCGGATACATGTACCCATCACCACAAACCCTGAGGTAGAATTCTATCTTGATAATGAACGAATGACCGTGCTACCGGGTGAGTGCTGGTATATGAATTTCAACCTGCCACACCGCATTACAAATGCTGGCAATACCGACCGTGTACACCTGGTTATGGATATAATACTCAACGATGCTGTTCGTGAACTATTTG
>CAIWHI010000072.1 GCA_903912435.1 uncultured Bacteroidota bacterium
AAAAAAATTGCTTAGGCCCCTATATCTAATTTGTGCAATATTTATTGGCTCAAATATTCAGGCACAGGAGTTCAACTGTAAGGTCACCATTATGCACGATAAGATAACCGGGGTTGATAACCAGGTTTATCTGGCCATGGAGAAATCTCTAACCGAGTTTATCAATACCAAAAGGTGGACCAATGATGAATTTGGAACCAGCGAGCGAATAGATTGCAATATCCAGCTTAACCTAACGGGTAATAATGTTGGTGGTGATTTGGAAACGTATAGTGCTAATTTCAGTATGCAGGCTACAAGGCCGGTTTATAACTCTACTTACAATTCTACGCTTATCAATTATGTAGATAAGGATTTAACCTTTAAATTCTCTCCATTTACTCCTATTCATTTCGATGATAACCAGGTGTCGGGTTCAGATGCTGTTACGGCTAATTTACCCGCAGTAATAGCCTATTACTGCTATATTGTATTAGGTCTCGACTATGATAGTTTTGCCCCGCTTGGTGGCACTCAGTACCTTAAGCGGGCACAAAGTATAGTAAGCAATGCCCCTGATGGCAAGGGTATTACCGGTTGGAAAGCGGTAGAAAGCACGCACAACAGGTACTGGATTATCGACCAGATGATGAATACCCGGTTTGAGGAAGTGCGTAAATTTTGGTACAGCATGCACCGCGAGGGCCTGGATAGCATGTATGCCAAACCAACCGAATCGCGCAATAGAGTATTGAATGGCCTGAAAAAAATACATCAGGTAAGTAGGGAAAATCCAAGCTCTATCTTCCTACAGTTCTTCTTTAATGCCAAGAGTGATGAGATAATACATGTATTATCTCAGGCTCCAAAGTCGGACAGGCCACCATTTATATCAATACTTACTGCAATGGATGTGGCTAATGCAGGGAAATACAACCAGTTAAAGTAGTTAGGTTCAATTAATTGATAAACAACTGATTAATCAGAATACTGAATGCTGGTATTCCTATTTTTATAAATAAATGAAACTGAAAAATATTGCAATCCTTGGTATTTGCGTATTCATATCCTGCAAAAATGGATTTAAAGGTAGTAGTACCGGTCATTTACCTCCCAAGGTAATGGAAAAGCTGTTGATGGATATAAATCTTGCCGAGTCCTACTGTGTGATGGTAAAAGATAGCATGCACAGAGGCGGCACTAAAAACCTTGATTCCCTTGCAGCCTATTACAAAACAATTTTCGCCCATTATAATATTACAGAAGTACAGTTTACCCAAAACCTGGAATGGTATAAAAACCACCCTGCAGACCTCGATACAATATATAATGAACAGTTGATCAATCTGCCGAAAATACAAGCAGCCTTTAAAGTAAAGAAGGATTCCACTAAGCCTTAGTAATTAAGGGATTAAATACCTACAGCAATTGTTTGAAGAAATGCTATTGAATTAGCTGTGCCGGGAAATTCTTAATCATTGCAATTATACACTCCTATTTCTTTAGATCACGTCGGTACCACCCTATTGAAAGACACATTTCGTATTCATTCTCATTTCAATGCCTTATTCTTATAAAACACAAACATACAGGCACCCATAATGAGCATACCTATACCGGCATCTATACGGCTTTTGGGCTGGAAGATGAATAGGATAAGGTCGGCAGCGAGGCCAATGCCACAGAGGATGAGGATTGTCTTTTTCTTAAACATTGTGTGGGGG
>CAIWHI010000073.1 GCA_903912435.1 uncultured Bacteroidota bacterium
CGAGAACCGCGCTAAGGTATATTTCAGCTTTATTAAGTATTCTTATAGTATATCATGCGGTAATTTTCATTTTGAAGTTTCTTGATAAATCCCCAATTAAGCCCGATGGTAATTTGCCTGATGCGTGTAAAAAGACAATTAAATGGTTACAAGATCACTCTTTGTTTTATGACCCAACCTCTTCATTCATAAAAATTGCTATTGTTACTTTTGCCATTTTATTCATAAAAAGTGGTAGACAGATTATTGTCTTTATCGCCAAAAAAGCATGGTCTTTTTTAAGCCTCATCCCAGACAAAAAAACGTTGCAATTTGTTGCACGCTATATTAATATTGGTCGATTTGCTTATTATGAGTCCTCGTTTACAACCTTTAAAAAACTTAAGGACCAATATCCGGCAAAAACAGGTTTTATACTGCTGCCAATGGACATGGAGTTTATGGATGCAGGAGAAATAAAGGAAGCAGGTAAATTTGGTAAACAAATGGATGAATTATGGCATATTAAGAAAGACAATTTAGAAATTGCTTTTCCATTTGTTTTCATTGACCCAAGAAGGAAAAATGTAGAAAGCTTTATAGATAAGGATGAAAACCCCGTCCCTGATACTCCTTTCCTAAAATGGCAGAAGGATGAAAACAAACCAGGTCGGGTAGTATTATTGGATTGCTTTATTAAAGATTATATTGAGGAGAAAAAATTTAATGGGTTTAAGATATACCCAGCCCTCGGCTACTATCCGTTTGATGAGGAACTACTGGCATTATGGAAGTATGCAGCAGATAACAGTATACCGATAACAACCCATTGTATCCGTGGAACAATCTTCTACCGCGGGAAGAAAGATAAGATGTGGGATTTTCATCCAGTTTTTCAGGAAGGTAGGTCAGGTGGTATATTTTGTCCATTATTGTTGCCCGAGATAAAAAATGTTGATTTTATCAATAACTTCACCCATCCTCTCAATTACCTGTGCTTACTTGAAGAAAGGCTATTACGCATTATCATTGGTAAGGCAGATGAAAAAATAAAAGAACTGTTTGGTTATAATGGACAGGATATACCAATGAATCATAATCTTAGTAAGCTAAAACTTTGTTTTGGACATTATGGTGGTGATGATGAATGGGCAAGATATTTTGAGAAAGACAGGGATAATAGAACAAAAGATATAATTCAACATCCTACTACTGGTATTAAGTTTTGCAATGGGACATCATTGGATCCTATTGAAAGTTCGTTTGTTATTCTTGAGCAAATTTGGAAATACAGTGATTGGTATACAATCATCAGTAGTATGATGCTGCAATTTGAAAATGTATATTCCGACATCAGTTATATAATTCATAACGATGCTATAGTTCCGCTCTTACAGTCAACACTTCAAAACCCGGATCTTAGGAACAAGGTACTTTTTGGAACAGATTTTTTTGTAGTAAGAAATCATAAAAGCGATAAAGAAATGCTCGCTGATATTGAATGTAATCTGGATAAAGACGATTTTGATGTAATTGCCAGAGATAACCCTAAATTATTTTTGACACATACCCACAGTGTACTATAAACCATTTTATTGCTGATACCTCAAACCACTACCTACAAGCTTTGGGACTAAAGGTGTGGTAATAATAAATCTATAAAACACAAGAGCTGCATGTAAGTGCAGTGTTACAGGCGTTTGCCATTAAGATTATTTTCGAAATTCACAACGGATTTGTAATCTTCGCTCTACTCGATTTCCTTTCTCCAACTTAAGCTTTTAAAATACCTTTCTTATTTATTTTATTAGTAAAGGGGCTTTCTTAAAGCAGGTAATTTCAATAGATGGATCAAATAACAACGAAAAAAAATCCCTATCCCAATTATTAAATCTCTGGTTATAACCTCAGAAAAGGTCAAATATGGGAATGGAATACCGTCGTTTAACTGTGTTTAATCCCATCGTAAATCTCTAGTTTTGAGGCGTTTATGAGCGTTGTCAGCAAGACAAAATTACCTAAACAAGGAATAACCCGAAAATCCTGATCAGAGTAGTGCGCGCAACCGAAAAGAAAAATAGAGTAGTTCTATATTAATCATATCATGAACAAGAAATTAGTAGTTGGACTAGCAGGGGCTATAGGCTCTGATTATGTCGGCACTAAAGATGAACTCGTATTCGTAGAATACGGTGGATCAATTTCAAAGATTACCGGGATCAAATCTAATCCTAACCCTGTATATTCAAAAATTGGAACCGGATGGTCAGAATTGGAAGATATTGCGGTTACAGCCAACGGCCTGTATGCCTACGTAATGGAAAGGGCTGGCAATATATCTCGGCTTACTCTC
>CAIWHI010000074.1 GCA_903912435.1 uncultured Bacteroidota bacterium
AATCTACAACAAAAAACCAGCAAAACAAATGCTGGCTTAAGTTTTATCGATAGATTACGTAATCAAACTTCTGAGTTAGGGCTTAAATGCGATTGTTTCACTGATGGCATAGTAAACTTTGACTTTGTAAACTTTATTAGGTTTAAAAATGGCTCTATTTTTTAGACAAAAGCAACAGGTAGATTAACCCTCCCAGCGAAGAGACAATGCCTGTAATGCACAGAACAGCCTTTCCTGTAGTAATAATAATGGGTGAACCCTGCTGCACAATATTATCGTAATTATTCTGAGCTAACTCCAGATTTGTTCTGGCATCATAAAATTCAGGTAGATATCGGCGTATTTCTTTCAGCAATGCTAGCTCTGGATTATCGGTTGGAGCAGGTGGTTTTGCCGTCTCCTTCTTTTCCATAGCCTGGCTTAAGGCAAAGTCATAAGCTGATTTTTTAGCCGGGTTGCTTAGTATTTCATATGCCGCATTTACTTTTTTTGTCCATTCTTCAAAATACTGGTCACCCTCGTTTTTGTCGGGGTGGAATTTCATAGATAGTTTGCGATATGCCTTTTTTATTTCTTCGGTGCTAACTTCACTATCTATACCCAATATGTGGTAATGGTTAATCATCGCTCCCTCGTTTATTGGTTAATGGCGTTAATAGCTGAGATTCGATTATTGGTGATAATAACCTCAGTTTGGAATTTTTTTGCTTCCCCCTCACCATCCTCAGGGTCATAATACCAGCTTTCGGTATTGATACCCCTTATATAGCTCGATTTTATCTCTTCAGGATCTCCCCAGGCAAGGAGTAGTAATTCCTCGGGCATACCGGGTGATATGGTTTCCTTCTTTATATCAGCAGCTAATTCCTCACCATATACTGTTGCCAGGCGTCTGTAAATTGGTTCGCTTATATCTTCAAAATGTGCTTCCGCCTCATCTACTTCTTCCTGCGCTTTGTCAACTTCCAGTTTATGCTCTTCGCTAAACTCGTTTTGAGTATACATACCTACCACCAGATAAATAACTGATACCAGTAGTATGATGATACATAGGATGACCATATGCCGTGAAAAAATTTGTTAAGGACAAATCTAGCAAAACTAATTTTATCAAAAGTAGATTCATCGTACTGTTGGTATAGCTACTTAAGCGAATCGTAAGCCTTGCTCATAATTTTAAATGAACCATTGGCATGTTTTACCACCACCCCTTCAAATGGTTGCCCATTAATTTTTTCAATACCTATGCTGTACTTATCCACCAACTCTTGAGTTAAAGGTACATCAGCTTCGAGGATGGGAACTGTTGGTAAACCCAGGTCTTTGCACACGTTTACAAAGTAAAGCGGGTCGCCCTTGTGGGCATATTTACGGTCGGTAATACAATAAACAGAAAATATGGCAATATTAGGGTTCAGCTTAGAATGTGGATTATTCTTAGAACTCTGAACACCTAAACCATAACTCTCCCCCCTAATAACTAGCGACTTACCTACCTTTTTACAATAATCGGTGAGTTGTTGCTTCAAATTTGGGTAGGAGCGGAACAAATGCACCGAATAGCGGTTTTCGCTATCCAGGGCATATTCAAGGGTGCGGCCTAGTACCCCAAATTCATCTGTCTCCAGATTATAGTAGATACTCCACGATTGCCCGTCAATTTTTAGGGTAATATCAACCGGACTGCCCCATGGCATTGAATCAATCTTATTCTCCCAGCGTTCCTCATCAGTTTTAGGAATCCCGAATGGAAGGGGGCGTATGGCATTCAGCTCATTAGGTACAGGTGGTTCGTAGTGGGTAACACCTATCTGAGCCGCCACATCAGCCCCAATTGACTCACCGGATAAATCCACAGGTAATTTGTGCAGCGGCACTATCACCCCCTCCGACCATTCGCCACGGAGTTTTACCGCTTTTATACGTTTAGGCGAATATTTGCGGTATTCTTCAGCCCAGGGCTCCAAGGGCAACAATGCATCGGGTCGCACATATACTATGGTTTCCCCTCCCATATACAACCCTTTTTCCACCACACACTGAAAACCCAGTATCCTGGCTAGTTCTAGTCTGTCGGCATCAGGGTGTGCCCATACTTTGCTGATAATTTCTATGCTGGCGTCCACTTTTTTAAATTAAAAAGTTAAAAGTCAAAAGTTAAAA
>CAIWHI010000075.1 GCA_903912435.1 uncultured Bacteroidota bacterium
GTGGCATCAACTCTACCCTCATCATGCTGAACTGGCCATGTATTACCCCCTTACCATTAGCTTGTAACTGAGCTTTATAATCCTCAAACAGTTGCACAGCTTGTTGTTCAGTCAAAACCCTAACCTCTGTGCTCCTGTTTTCAGCAGCCTTGGTGAGTGCAGTTCCAATATCCTTAAGCATACTCATGCTTACTCTTTTGGATGAACCACCTGTTGGTGAGGCAGTAGTAGTAGGTGGCTTGAACTCATGCACTATGGGTACCTGTCCTGTTGGCAAAGGTTCTTTCACCATATTTTCAGGCATCTTCATAGAACCATACCCCGGATTGGCAGGTGAGGTATTGCTGGCAACATATTTAGGTGCCTGCACCTCTGGCGCAGTATAACTTACACTACTGGTGTTTTTTTTTACTTCCTGGTTTTCACCTTGTTGACTATTGCCCTGTTGGTTATTCCCCTGTGGCACCATTGGTGACCCTGACATTATTTGCGACCCAGGTACTGATTGCAATAAGAAACACAACCTTATCAGGCACATTTCTACATGCAATCGTTTATTGGTAGCATTTTTGTACGAGAGCTCACTATCATTGATTGCATTCAGTGCCGACAATATAAACGAAGGCGGTGACTGCAATGCTTTTTCGTGGTAAATAGGCTTTAAGTCGTTAGGCACATCAAGCAGCTTAGCCATCCTGTGATCCTTGCATAGTAGCAAATTCCTGAAATGCTCTGCAAGACCATTGATTATAGTGTCCCCTTCAAAGCCTTTTTCCAGAGCCTGGTCTAATAATAATAAAGAACCCGACACATCCTGGCTAAGCATGCAGTCGGTATGGCGAAAATAGTAATTAGCATCGAGCAGGTTCAGGTGCTCCATGGTATTACTATAGGTGAGCTGGCCGTTGGTAAAGCTAGCTATCCTATCCAGCATAGACAGGGCATCACGCATACAGCCCTCACTTTTCTGTGCTATAATGTGTAATGCAGCCTCGGCAGCTATCATACTTTCCTTTATAGCAATACTCTGTAAGTGGGCAACAATATCGTGTGTGGTAATTCTTTTGAAATCAAAAATCTGGCAACGGCTAAGGATGGTTGGCAGGATTTTATGTTTTTCGGTAGTAGCCAGGATGAAAATTGCATAGGGTGGCGGCTCCTCAAGTGTCTTCAGGAATGCATTAAATGCTGACGCACTAAGCATATGCACCTCATCAATTATATATACCTTGTATTTACCCTGCTGTGGCGAAAACCTAACCTGATTAGCAAGCTCCCTGATATCATCTACCGAGTTGTTACTGGCAGCATCAAGCTCAAAAACATTAAATGATGAACTATTCTTAAAACTCTGGCACATCTGGCAATGACCGCATGCCTCCATATCGGCAGTTGGTGATTCACAATTTATGGTCTTGGCCAAAATACGGGCACAGGTAGTTTTACCCACTCCCCTTGGTCCACAAAAAAGGAAGGCATGCGCCAAATGCTGATTCTTAATAGCATTCCTCAATGTAGTGGTAATATGTTCCTGCCCCACAACCGTATCAAACGTTTGGGGGCGGTACTTACGGGCCGATACTATATAATTGTCAGACATTTTTTTTAAAGTCAAAAGTTAAAAGTCAAAAGTTAAAA
>CAIWHI010000076.1 GCA_903912435.1 uncultured Bacteroidota bacterium
GGCCGCCATCATGGCCCTCACCGGCTCGGTCGGCTCCTCCACCATCTGCGTCCGGAGCGCGCCCATCAAGCACATCGCCATCTACGGCGGAATTTATCAAATCTTGACCCAAGCGGTAAAAATCATGGTCCTCAGAAAATCAGCTTAATCATAGTTCAAGACAAAATGGGGTATTGTGACTAATGCCCTATTTATCCTTTTCTATAATACCCAGCAAATCGTCTTCTATACTCTTGCTTACCGATTCTGTAATGCGCCCTACTTCGTGGCCATCTTTCATTACAATGAATACGGGTACAAATTTTACGCCGAATTTCTTCTCTTCTCCATTGGTGGTGGTTTTGGCACGGTCTACACCATACATAGTAATAGCAGTGGAGGGGAAATTGGCTTGTTCCAGCACTTTGGCTAGTCTTGGTATCAAATCGTGGGAATCATCGCACCAGGTGCCCAGGAAAACCACTAATGAATAATGGTTCAGTTTAAGGCTCAGGCTGCCAATGGTGTTTTGGTTGGGCTGGTAGGCATTATAGCCTGTTGCCATCCAGGTAAAGGTAGGTTCGCTATTCAGGTCTTTTAGGGTTACTAATCCATTGAAGACTTTTTCCCCCGACACAGAATCTTTAGAAATTGTATAAGACATATTTTGGGCATGGGTATGAAAGGTGCAAACAAAAAGTAGTGCCGCTAATAAAAACCTCATAATTGCTGGATGTTAGATAGTTGTTATCATTGATAATATTTACAAATCAATGTTATACCAACTGGTTACGAATAGCTATCAATTTGTTTCTTAGTTCGGTTAGTGATTGATTGAGATCAATGGTTTCTACATCCCTTTTATTTTCGGCTTTCAGTTTGGCTTTTGCTCCGGATATGGTAAAACCACGTTCTTTTACCAGGTGGTAAATGGCTTTTATTTCACGTATTTGCTCGGGGGTGTAGAGCCTGTCGCCCTTACGGGTGGTGCGTACTTTTAGTTTAAACTCATTGGTCCAGAAACGGATATGGGAAGTTTTTACCTTGAAAAGGTCCGATACCTCGCCTATAGAATAGTATTTTTTATCACCTTCCCATTCCTCGGGCAGGTCGAATTCTTTTTTTTCTTCAGCAGCTACATCACTCGGAGTTGCTTCAACCTCATTAACGGGAGCAGATTCAACAATTTCTTCAGTTTTAGTTTCTTCCTGCTTTTTTTTATTGCGTGGTTTTGGTAATGGTGCCACCGGTTCAGGTTTAATTACTTCACCAAACAGAGTAACTATATGTTCGCCCATACTCATCCTTTAAAAATAGATTACTAAAAATCCAAAAATAGCAAATACCATCCAAAAAAAAAGGGGTTGTTTCATAATACTGAAACAACCCCTTTTTTTAACTAAAATATTTACTTAGAAAGCCGATACATTGTAGTTAACGTCAGCCATCTTGATTAATGATGATTGCATTACCTGTCCAATCTGGTTCCTTAACTGGCCTTCCATTTGGTTGCGCTGTTGGTTAACCATTGGACCCATTGCAGGGTTATCGGCAGCCATAACATTGCGGTTGGTAACCATAATGTAGTAAACTGCGTTGGTACCTTTAATAGCTGGAGATAATGTATTCGTATTAAATCCTTTATTGAAAGCATAACCTGTAACCTTAGGTTCGTAACCCAAAACTGGTACATAACCACCACCAAGTAATACAGTATCAGCCTGCTGAACTGGTGAGTTTGAAGCCTGTGCAATAGCATCTAAAGATGCAGAACCAGCATATTTTTTACTGATAGCTTCAGCTTTCTTATCATCCTTAATTTTCTGTTCGAAAATAGGCCTGTTAGCTGCAGTTACTTCAACTAAGCCTTTTTCTTGAATAGCAATCAATTTAGCCACTACATAACGAGATTCGCCTAACTGGAATACTGAAGAGATATCACCAACTTTCTTCTCGAATGCCCACCTGATCATATCACGAGGAACTGCACCTAAACCTGCGATTGTAAAGTTACCAGCCTTGATATTATCACCGATTCTCTTATTCAGGTTCAGTTTTTTAGCAGTGGCATCGAAATCAGCAGCATTAGTGTTTTTACCGGCAAATTCGTTTGCTTTACCATAGATAGCCATTACTGTGCTATCGCTTGCAGCAAGGTTTTTAACTACTGTAGCCATTTGTATAGTAGAAGAAATAGCTTTTTGCTCCTCAATCAAAAGGTATTCGTAAGCTACATAATTTTCCTGGCTTATTTTCACCAATTTCATAGCACCTACTGAACCTTCGAAAATGAAATTACCCATAGCTGTATCAGGTAATCCCGGGCGCTGAACTAAAGTCCAATCATAAGAACCTTTTTTCTTAGGGTCATTGTCATCAGAGTATTTCATTACTACTGAATCAAATTTAACACCAGCCTTGATTTCGGCAATAGCACTGTCAATTTTCATTTTAGCAGCAGTATCACTCATGATGTCTTTACCCTGGGCTTTAACCCTTACTAAGATATGCCTGAACTTAACTGAGTCTGGTAAAGTTTTCCTGGCTATTACCTTAGTTAATTTGTAAGCATTGTCTTCGAAGTATGGACCATAAATATTTCCGGCAGGAACAGTCATGATAGTATCAGCGAAACGAGATTTGAAAGTGTTTTTGCTATAGTAAGCTTCGCTGAAAGAATTAACTTCATCAGACTTATTGTTTACAAATGCCTTATTGTCTTTAGTAGTACCAAATTCAGCTTTAATTTCTTCAAGACTACCTAAAGCCCTTGCAGTGTCGGCAGAGGCAGGGATGATGTCGAAAGAAACATACTCAATGCTACGAGAAGGTTGGTCAGACTCGAACATTGCCTTGTGTGCATTCATATATGCCTTAATTTCTTCGTCGCTCACTTTTACATCAGCATCATTAACCGAAGAGAATGGTATTTTCACATAACGGATGGAAGCCATTGAATTTTGGTCAGCAGCAGTACGCTTAGCCATATAAGTAGGCACATAAGTTGAACCTGCAAACATGGTATTGAACTTATTGATATTGCTCATACGCAATACATAAGATTTAGTCATTTCCCACGACTCACGGATTTTACCGGCTGGGTCAATCCTTGCACCATCATCAGCCAATTGTTTTTCGAAAGCCTTTACATAACCAGGGTCGAAAGAATTAGTTTCCTTATTGATGAAAATCATATTTCCCTCAATCTGGTATTGTTTAACCAGATTGTCGGCATTACCACCATAGATTAATTCTTTCTTCTCATCTTCAGAGGTTTGGATACCCAGTTTAGCACATTGCTCTTCAACATAAGTTTCATAAGCAATCATACTAATCACCTGCTCATTGATTTGAGCACGTTTCAGGTCATCCTTAGGCTCCCTGCTATTGAACATAGCATAAAGGGTTTCATATTCCTTTAGTCTTTGTTGGTATTCCTTTGGCTCGATTTTTACACCATTCACTTTCATGATTTGTGTTTCACGGCCACCGAAGAAATTACCGAAAGAACCATTGCGGGCGTCAGAAACAATAAAGCCTACCAGCGCTATTGCTATAACCGCTCCGGCTATTTTACCATACTTATTTCTGATAGTTTGAATTACAGACATTGCAGCTTTGTATTAGTTTTTTTATTAAGGACGGCAAATTTATGGGAAAAATTGAGATTTTGTACGCTAATTATTTCTTTTACGGTTTTATTTTTAAAAAATAAAACTTTACGCGGTTTGAATTTGCCTTTTTGTCAGTGAATCCACACGAAATTAAGGATATTTAATTGCGTTATTTTTAATTAACCCATTTTCGTCGATTTGTAGGTTTCAAAAAAAATATTGCACAATATTCGCTGATTTTTAAATAATAAACTATTTTGCAAACGATTTCTATGCAACACAAACTTACAAGGCTTATTGTTGTTTCCCTACTACTTATTATTGCGGCTAGCTGTAGTAATCAAAAAGTGTATAAAAGCCACAAATACGTAAAGTCAAAAAAGAGCTGGAACTACTGGCACAGGCATGCATATAGGCCACATGCCCATCATGGTGGTGGTGTTTGGTAGGCTTTTCAAAGGGGAGATACGTATATTCTTTGCCTATCCGCCAGATATGTGGATGCTTTGTCTTTTCAATTATTATCAAGGCTCAGTACTATTATCTATAAGGTCATCTTTTTCCTTATTGATGTTTCTTCCTTTCCCAAAAAGGTAACCTATGCTGATTGCACCCATTTTTGTTTTATCAAGTTCCGTGCCCAATCCGATATCTTTTATCCCCCAATAATATCTGGCCCTAAAAAATAGACCATTAGGCAATTCGTAACCGGCTATCAGGTTCATGGCTACATTAAGCCCTACAAGGGTGTGGCCAATTTCTATTGGGTAAGTGCCATTATCTGAATTTGAAGTGTCATTAATTACAGAATGGTCGGAAAATACATTCTTACCACCTACTATGTAGGATAAAGTAGCACCAATGCCGGCAATAAATCGTCCCTTCCCCTGCATCCCCGATTTATAAAAGACACTCATTGGCAGGTCAATATAATTGATATACAATTCCTGGTGCACACTTGCATTAAAGCTATCATTATGATAAAATGAATAGTCGCGTATACCTCCCTGGCGTGAATAATAGAGGCCTGTTTGAAAATAGATATTTTTATGCATCGGTACATCTAGTACACCCCCTATAAAATAAGCAGGAACCGATTTTTGGGAAGTAATAGAATAATTAAAAATATCGGTTCGAGGTAAGAATTTTATGCTACTGATACCTATACCTGCCTCCGGGCCAAACCCAACCTGTGCGTTTGCAAAAGTAATTGATAAGAGGCTAAAAACGATAAACAGAAAATTTCTCACCGAACACGGATTAATATATTATTGTAATGAAGTATTATAAAGGTAATAAATAAGCTACACCCCGACTACAGTTTTTTTGGTATTAAAAATAAGGCTATGAATTTGAGATGTAAATCTATGGGTATATTGGGTATCCTGTATAGTGGCCACCCATTTTATACCTTTAATTGCATTGGTCAGGAAAATCTCATCGGCCTGGTGTAATTCAGCAAGGCTGAGTTTCTTTTCAATAACCCGGTCTGATTTTTCCATTATGTGCCTGCGCATAATGCCGGCTACACATCCTTCGGATAGGGGTGGCGTAAAGAGTTCGCCATTTTTCACCCAAAAAATATTGGCTATGGCCGATTCTATTATGTTATCCCGGGTATTACAGATTAGGGTATCATTCCATTTTTGTTCTTTAGCCTGTTTGGCAGCAATAGCATAAATAAGTGCATTACAGGATTTTAGATTGCTTAATGAATCAGGGCTTTTAGTCAGATTTTCAGCAATTCCTACCAATAATCCATTTTCATTAAAAGCAGTGATATGCTCATCTAGCTCGAAACATTCTATTAGTATGCCAGGATTGTTTTTCTGGTTGGTGAAAAGACCACCACCATTGGCATATAGCTGCAACCTTACCCTACATAGCGATAGTGCATTATTTTTTTCAACCGTTTTAAGTATTTGTTGTTCCAGCCAGGTAGGGGTAAACAGTGCGGGGATATAGAAATAAAGTTGCTGTAGTCCGCTGTACAATCGCTCCCAGTGGTAGTCATAAAGGTTTATGTGGCAATTAGTAACCAGCATGGTTTCGAAAATGCCATAACCATACCTGAATGCGCCATTGTCGGTTGGTATTACCTGTTTATCGGTGGTAAATATTTTACCATTGTGGTTTAAATATTTCAAAGTAATACAAAGGTAATGGTACTGAAATTCAAAAGGGTTTTGTATTGACAAATAGATTGACAAATAGATTGATAGGCATAGATTATGGGAATAGAGCATAAAGAGCATCAGGACAAACGAATTAAAATGTCGTTTACCCCTTTGTTCTTTGTAATTGTAAACCTGAAGGGTTGGTATTATTATAGACCCTTATATCACCCAGGTATTAAAACCCTAAAGGGGTGATATTATTTCGTCATCTAAGATATAATATCACCCCTTTAGGGTTCATCATCAATTCTTAACTAATTTCTACAATAATATCAACCTTCGGGTTTTGAAATTTTTAATGCTTTAGACCCGTTAAATGCTATGACAAAACATAATTAGAATAGAATTCGTGTATTTTTGTTACAAAATTAGAGCGTATGAAGTTTGAGATGCCGGTTAGTGTGCAATGGTTGGCAGACTTTACAGGAGCAAAATTGATAGGAAATGAAACACAGGAAGCCACTGGTATCAATGAAATACATAAGGTAACCCCAGGCGATATTTCGTTTGTAGATTTTGAGAAATACTACTCAGCATGCCTTAATTCGGCGGCTACGGTTATCATTATTAATAAAGAGGTGGAATGCCCTGTAGGCAAAACCCTTCTGGTAATAGCTGACCCCTTTAGTGCTTATGTAAAGATAGCGAACCGTTTCCGCCCTTTTGAGCCGGCTAATAAAATGATAAGTGATTCAGCAGTAATAGGCGAGGGAACCATTATTCAGCCCGGAGTGTTTGTAGGTAATCATGTGAAAATAGGTAACAACTGCCTTATTCACCCTAATGTTACCATTTACGACCACAGTATTATAGGTGATAATGTAATTATTCATTCGGGGTGTGTGCTAGGTGCCGATGCATTTTATTTTAAGCGCAGGAAAGAGCGGGAAGTTCAATATGATAAACTGGTGAGCTGCGGTAGGGTAATTATAGAGAATGATGTGGAGATAGGTGCCGGAACTACTATTGATAAGGGAGTGAGTGGAGATACAATAATAGGTCAGGGTACAAAGCTCGACAATCATATACATATAGGTCATGGGGCGGTAATAGGCCGCAATTGTCTTTTTGCGGCGCAGGTGGGTATAGGTGGTAAGGCAATAATAGAGGATGGGGTGATACTTTGGGGTCAGGTAGGCGTAAGTAAGGACCTAACCATAGGTGCAGGAGCAATAGTGCTGGCACAAAGTGGAGTACCAGCAAGCCTGGAAGGCGGTAAGACTTATTTTGGAACACCTGTAGGTGAAGCCAAACCTAAGATGCGAGAACTGGCCTGGGTGAAACGCATACCCGAAATGTGGGAATTGCTAAAGGCAAAAAAAGAAGATTAGAGTGTATATTTACAAGGAAAGACCAGAGGCTAAATAGGCATCAGCGTCATTTATTGAATTGAGCATTCAAGCTTATTTTCTATCATTTGAGGCACAGACTTTTTAATTTGAAACGCGACTTTTTAACTTTTAACTCTTGCCTTTGAGGTTTTTTGACATTTAACTTTTGACTTTTTACTTTGAAAAATGGTCTCTATAATCGTTGACAATTCTATACTGTTGCGGTCTTATGTAGCAGGCGATGCTCAGGAACTGTTTAATACGGTTAGCAGTTCGCGTGCGCATTTGCATACATGGCTTGATTGGGTAGATAAGACAACGAAGGTGGAGCATTCATTGCAATTTATTCAGCAATCATTACATCAGTTAAATACACAGGAGGCATTAGCACTAGGTATATTTTATAACGACAAGTTAATAGGTGGCACAGGCATGCATCACTGGGACATGCTATCAAAAAGAGCTCAGGTGGGCTACTGGATTAGTAAAGACTTTGAAGGAAAGGGCATTATCCACCTGAGTTTGGTAAAATTCATCGACTTTTTATTTAAGAAAATAGGCCTCAACAAGGTAGAAATTCATTTTGTGCCTACCAATAAACGTAGTGCCGCGGTAGCTGCAAGGTTGGGTTGCACTGTTGAGGGCATTATACGGCAAAGTGTAATGAGGAATGGTATGCCCGAAGACCTGGTAATAACCGGTATCTTAAAAAGTGAGTGGAAGGGGGGGTAGGTGTGGTCGCTATGGTTTCACCAATTTCATTAGTGTATCAATAGCGGCTACATTATCAGCGTTTTGTATTGACTGGTAGATGTCTTCTTTCTCTGTTTGGGTAAGGTGGAAATTGAGTTCAGCCATTTTATTAGGTGCCTTAGGTACATATACCATTTTTATAAAGCGGAGTTTGCCATCTAAAAAAGAAGGGGCATATTCTTTTATGTTTCCAAAAGAATATGATTGAAAACCCTCCCACTTATCTTGTATGGTGAAAAGCGGGGCGAAAAGCATGGCTCCAAGCGAAGATTGGTCGGAATTGGAACATACATCGAATTCCTGTGTATCCCTTATTTCCAATACTATTACATTACTTGTGTTTTGTTTAATCCAGTCGCGAAGCACATAGAGATAACGGGCGGCCATAGTAGCCCCAAAATTATCACTTAGACCTGCATCCATTATATTCATTACTGGTTCGCTAGGCATTTTTACTACTGGTAATACTACAGGGAAGGTAGCATTCATACGAAGGGCAGATGTAAGGCGAAGATTATAAGGGTCTTGTTTTTCGAAGAATGCAGCAAAGTCTACAGCGTCAATTGGGGGGAAAGGGTCGTGCAGGGAATAAACTGGCCTTGTAAGGTAAGAAACAGGCTGGGCTGAAATAAGCAATTTACGGCCATCATTTACTATAGTGCCACTTACTATAACCTGTGGAATTACCCCTTCGTGTTCTCTTTGCCTGAAGTAGCCAATGTTTTTATCAAGCAGGCCCTCGGTATTGGTGATCATTTCCTGCTCCATTGCATAGCCACGGTCGCGGGTATAAGAATAGCCCCCCACATTTATCTTGTTGAAAGGAGATATCATATCTACACTGGCAAATGAGAAAATAATGGCATTGAGCAAGTCTTTGCCCTGGTTATCCTGATATTTTTTGAGGTAGGGGTCTTTAATAATGCCTTGTTGGGCGGCATCATGTAGGCTTCGCCAATATGCAGCACCTATCATCCCACCAGATGCACCGGTAACAAGGACAGTATTTTTAAACAGGTTGCCGCCAGAGGCACTATCTACATATTGCAGCGAGCGCAGTGTCCAATAAGCTGAGCGGGAGCCACCACCACTTACCGATACGATTATAAGTGGCGGTTTGTCCTTGCCAGTATGTGCTTTCCAGTTTTTTAGTCTTTCCAGTTCGCTATTTTTATCTGCTTCAAACTTGTTTTTATTAAATAAATGACGCAGATAAACATAGTCATATTTTGGCTTTTGGTCAGCAGGTTGGTGATAGTTGAGGCCAAAAGCGATGCTCCGGAGATCAAAGACCTGATAATTGACCAATACACCCAATAACACTACAAAAATCACCCATCCTATTGCCTCCCAACTTTTCAAGAAGTATTTGAAAGCACCTACTATGCCCATCATAATAGAAAACAGCAATAAAAATCCGGCACCAGCCGGAATTCTCAGGTAGGGATTTTCTATATAGATGCCCATTATAAGCAACAAAAAGTAAGCAACAATAGTGGCAAATATAACATTGCGGTGGTGACGCCTAAGAATCGTGCCCATAACCCGTGGATGGTATGGCTGCCAATTAGCCGTTTCCTCAATTTGAAAGCGACCATTCAAAAAGGTGCTGGCAGGGATAATGTCTATTTCATAATCAAGGGAGTCGTAGGGTATAATGCCTCTGATGCGAGCTGGGTTGGCAATGCGGGTAAGCAGGGTTTTGAAAAAATCGCGGCTCACCCTGAAAAAATACATAAATGAGAAAAGGATTACCAACATAAAGCCAAGGTAAAAGCCCAGTTGAAGGATAACAATAGTAGGAATAGGAGAATGCTCTCCTATTAGTTGGAAATGAACCGATACGAAACTAAAGTATATAAGAAAAAGAATGGGGATGAGCGAATTATTGAGGGAATAAATTAAAAAAGCATGCCGTGTGGCACCCATAAAGGGTATTCGCTTGCTATGAATGATAAATGTGGTAATGTGCCACATCATAGTAAACACACTTACGGAGCAACCCAGCAATAGCATACTGGTGAAACTAATACTACCCAGGTATTCGGGTGCCAGAAAAAGGGATGAGGCACCAAAATGTGCGGCCAGATTGCCCCTTATGGTCAATAGGAGAATTAACCAGAAGGCCAGCAATAACTGGTACTTACGGAAATGCAATAAAAAAAGCTGAACCGGTAGAAAATAGTACAGGCTTTTAAGAGTCCGCCTCATTAATCAGATATCAATTGATTGACAACATACAAAAATGTTTTGAATGAGCCGACTTTTAAATAGTGTGTAAGAAATGTAATAAAAACATGTGAAAAGCCCTGATTCAATTATTAAAATATTTAGCTTTCAATGATTAAAAAACACAAAAACTCTTGATAAAAAAAGGGTGATGGTCAATCACCCTTTTGAGCATCCTTTTTATTATGATAATTGCTTCTAAATAAGGCCAGTAGGGCATTACAGCTACTAAAGGTGATTCATGTAAAAAATAATTTATTAATTTCGCTTAAAAAATCCTAAAAAAAATGACCCAAAAAGGGGGATAGGTGTTAAGAAATCATTAATTTCTATTTGCATTTCTCATAAACCTTTCTAATTTTATGTGTTTAATTAGGTTCACGATTTTTTTAACACTTTAAATTCATTTTTTTAACCACAAAAAACAAACGTATGAGAAGAGCAATTCTACTGCTTTTATTGTTTCTGGGAGCAAGTGCCCAACTAGCAATTGCGCAGACACGGCACGTAAAAGGCAAGGTAAATGATGAAAAAGGAACTGGTATCGCTAATGCAGGTGTAGGTATAAAGAACACCAGCACAGGTACAATAACCGATGTTGACGGAAATTTCGATATTGACATGCCGGATGGCGACAAGATATTGATTATTCAGGCTATTGGCTTTACTACACGGGAAGTTGAGGTTACCGGCAATGCTGTTATTGTAACTATGAAATCATCTTCAAAAGTGCTTAATGAAACAGTTGTTACTGCATTGGGAATTAAGAGGGAATCAAAAACCCTTGCATACGCAACCCAGACTGTAGGGGGCGACCAAATGAATAAATCAGGTAGTGGTAATGCTTTGGGTGAACTGGACGGTAAAGTTGCCGGATTACAAGTAATCAATTCTTCTGGTGACCCGGGTGCTGGTACCTATGTTCGTTTGAGAGGAATAACATCACTTACTGGTGATAACCAACCATTGATAGTAATAGATGGTATTCCTATGGATAATTCCATCAATAATTATGACCCTACCAATTCAGGTTTTCAGGCAGGAGGTGCAAATGGTAACCTTACCGGAGGCTCTATGTCTTCTAACCGAGGACTGGATATTAATCCAAATGATATAGAAAGTATTAACGTACTGAAAGGTCCTGCAGCTACTGCACTTTATGGCCTTAAAGCAGCGAGTGGTGTGTTGATGATCACCACAAAAAAAGGAAATAGTGGTGGTGCAAAAGGTATGCATGTAACTGTAAATTCTTCTTATTCTGTAGATATGGTTAATAAGCTGCCTGAAATGCAGAATAAATATTCTGAAGGTGCAGATGGTCTGTATAGA
>CAIWHI010000077.1 GCA_903912435.1 uncultured Bacteroidota bacterium
CATCTCATGATTATAGTAAGGGCTTTGCATATCAGTGTAGTGGCAGTACCAACTTCGACCTTGCTGTAAGGTCTTCAATTCGTGCCAACCATTTTTTAAAGACCCAAATTTATGCATGGAACAATTATTGTACCCCTGAAGCGGCAATACTTACCATGACATTCAATACGCATTATGTATATTCAGTTGCACCTATTCCTGCCCCTACTTCGGTAGTTGGCAATGTAATTACCTGGAATTTTGCAGCACTAACAAACACAAATCAGCAATATATAGATTTGTGGCTATATCCTACCACTGCTTTGGTAAATGGTGAGGTTATCAGTAATACTTTTTCAATAACCCCCATAACCGGAGATGTAGACCCTACTAACAATACTTATACTGAAATTGATACAGTTGACCTTTCTCATGACCCTAACAGTAAGGAAGTAAATCCATCGGGAGGCATTGTACCGGGTACAAAGCTTACCTATACCATTAACTTTGAGAATACAGGCCGTGATACTGCCTATGACATCCGAATTATGGATACCATATCTGATAATCTGGATTTAAATACACTCACAATATTGGGCTCATCAGCAACAATGAACACCTTGTTATTACATTCGGGTGGGTATAATATCGTAAAATTCGACTTCCCTAATATAAAACTACCCGATAGCAGCCACCATTTCGCATGCGATGGCTCGGTTACTTATAGCATTAATGCGAAAAATGGATTAGCTGTAGGCACAATCATTGACAATAGGGCAGGAATATATTTTGATGGTAATCCAGTAGTACTGACCAATTTTACCAGAAATACCATTGGGCTGCCATTATCTTCAGAGCCAATATCAAATAGTAGAAACGCAAGGATTTACCCCAATCCGGTATACAATGAGCTCAACATCTCTACGTTGATTAACAATTACGAAGCATTGAGCGTTAGCAATATTTGGGGACAGGAATTGACAAATATGCCTGTAACCCAACAAGATTTCAAAATTAATGTTCAGTCACTACCTACTGGGGTCTATTATTTAAGATTATTGGCTAGGGACGGAGTAGAGGTCTTGAAATTTGTGAAACAATAATATTCAGTATCTAGCTATTTATCTAAAGAATTCGTTAACTTACAAGAGTCCTACCAAATCAGATGCAGGTGTGCGTCTAGTTTGGTAGGACTCATGCTTTAAAGTATTGTCTCTTTTTCGGTGGTGGTTACCGTTTTATTCGGCAGTTTAGGATTTAAGTTTCATAAGAATTTGCGGTGTTTTTCATCTGCAAGCAATTTATTTATCATGGAAAAAGAACGAATGGAGCATTTGTCGATATTACTGGAAATTATCGCATTTTTCTTTGTAACTATCGACCTATATGGCAGGGAACGACTGGAGAAATTGAGAGATAAAGTCATCAAAATAAAGATCGGTAGGATTCATGAACAACTGAAGGCATCGGTCACTTTCAAAGTGGGTTCCTATTTCATTTCATTAGGCATCCTCCTACTGATAGTGTGGTATGTACGCGCTATATATAGCATGTATATGAGCATGATGCTAATTACCAATGTATGGATGGTGAATCTGGTGAACATCGTAATTTTACTGGCCTTTTTGTATCTGTTGTTTAGCCTGGCTACTTGCCTCTATTTGTATTTAAAAAAGGGAGATACTACAATGATTCACAAGCTCTTTCTCAACAGCATTTTGAGAAGGCTTATAGGGCTAATCCTGTATTTTGTTGATAATGTTATCTACCTCAATGAGCGGTTGATGTATAAGGTATTGGTGTTTATACTATGGCTATCTAATTTTGCATCATTCGATGGCATAATGCTTTCTATAGGTGCAAGTTTGTTTTTGGTGGCCAAGGTATTGGGGTATTGTGCAGTAGATATGAAATAGAAACACCCAGGCAATCATAAGAGGCTATTTCTTCTTTACAATATTGCCAATATGGCCGATGTATTTATTGGCCAATACTTCCCTGTCGAAATTCTCTTTGGCAAAACGGTAACAGCTTTCTCCTTCCCTTTTCAGTCGTTCGGGGTCATTGAGATAAAGCCTGATTACCCTGTTATATTCCGAAATATTTTCGGGCTCTACATACGAACCTGCACCAGCGTCTTCCAGCAATTCCCTCGATACCCCATCAATAGCCATCAGTATGGGCTTTTTGCAGGACATATAATCGAAGGTTTTATTAGAATAAACAGTCTTAAATGTATCTACCCTTTTGAGTACTGATGCACCCATTTCAGAGGCAAGGATATAACAGAATACCTCAGCCTTAGGTACAGAATCGAGGAACCTTACATTGGTGATTTTGCGCTCTTTGGCTAGGTTGATTAGCCTGTCCTTCTCCATACCCTGGCCTATCAACAGGAAAAGTACTTTGGTATCACTAAGCGCCTCTCCTGCATCCAATACTTGCTCTAAATGATTGGCAACCCCGTGGGCACCTACATAGGTAATAACAAAGCGACCATCAAGGTCGTGCTGCTTTCTGAAGGCATCCCTGTCGAAATCCTTGAGTAGTTTTTCTGATAAACTAAAGTCTGATGCATTGGAAATCTGGATTAGTTTATTAGCTGGTATGCCTTTTTTCTCCATCAGCGATTTGTAGAATGCCGGGGTCAATACATTAATGAGCCTGGCGCGCTTGTAGATAAATCCCTCAACAAAATAGGCCAACTTTATCACCAGCTTATTTGTCAAAACCCCAGTATCAATAGCCGATTCGGGCCACAAATCCCTAACTTCAAAAACAAATGGCATACGGCGCAAACGGGAAATAAGATAACCACTGGCACCTACAAACAATGGCGGTGAGGTAACAATCACCACATCAAACTTGCCTTTAGCCTTAAACAGCCCTGCAAAAAGCGATGAAAACATGAAGGAAAAATAACCCCAAAGTCTGCCAATAAAATGCTTATTGTATGCTTCCGACACATGGCAACGCCACATATTTACTGCCCCCTGTTGCTTGTTTACAAAGTAGCGCCCCTTATATTCTGCAATTTTCTCCTTGCCATTATAGTGCATCATACCAGCAAGCACGGTAACCGTGTGGCCTTTTTCGGTCCAAACCCTGGTAAACTCATTCCACCGGCTACCGCCGGGGTCATTTTCTTCCAGAAAGTATTGATGTATAAGCAGGATATTCATTACAGGCGCAAAAGTAACAAATTGATGGGGTTATTGAAATGGGAATAAAATGGGAAGTGGCGATTTTGGGCGGCGAATTAAAATACTTACTAAATTTGCAATACTAAATTTTATGACAAACTTAGCCGACCTTGATTTTACAAAACAATACACCTATGCAGATTACCTCACATGGCAATTTGAGGAAAGGGTTGAGCTATTGAATGGGAAAGTCTTCACTTTTAACCCAACAAATTTTGCTCATCAGGCTTTAGTTGGTGAATTATTCTTCCAATTCAGTTTGTATTTAAAAGGTCATGATTGCAGGGTATTTGTCGCCCCCTTTGATGTTCGATTGCCTAAGAAAAACATTGAAGACAAGGCTATTTATACCGTTTTGCAACCTGATGTATGTGTGGTTTGCGACTAGTCTAAATACGATTTTAAAGGTTGTATTGGTGCACCGGATATAGTGGCCGAAGTACTTTCACCGGGCAATA
>CAIWHI010000078.1 GCA_903912435.1 uncultured Bacteroidota bacterium
CTTTATGAAACGTGTTTATGCCGACAAAAGCCTGAACATAGACCCAAACAAACGATTTGCCATACCTGATGGTTTTGTAGATTGTACGGTTAGTGATACTACCAAGAAGAAGTAGATTATTTGTGAATTTAGTAATTATTGTAGGAGTAGAGTTGACTATTATTTGTCCCAAAAATTCTATTTTATGAGTTATGGTTATTACGAGCAAATAGATAAAGGAAAGTATAGGCAATTAATAAGCTCAAGAGATAAGAAAGCAGCCAAAAAGGCCAGAACACGCCGGCAAAGAAAAACTATGACTATAATAAAATACAGGGGCTGGGTGCTGTGATGTTTTTCTACTGGAATCAGATCTATTTCACCAATATTGTTTTCACAAATAGGGAAATATCCCGAAAATGATGAGTATTCACTTCCTAATCTCTATCTTTAATGCTTCCTAATAGCCCCACTAATAGCCTTTATCACCAAAATAATCAAAAGGGCAGTACTCACCAATAAGGCTGCCCATACCGGCCATCCAGGTAGATGGGCAAGATTTAGTCCTTGTGATTTGGCCATGTTTGCTACTATTTGCTGGGCTCCAATAACACCTATTGCCGATACCATAATAGTGCCTAATACCAAGGGCAAAAAGCGTTTAATCATAAAATTGCTTAGATACTTAGGGCCATAGCCGAGTTCCAAAAGCAGGGTTAGGGATTGTTTCGCTCTGGCTATGGTGAGCTCTATAAACAGGATAAACACCAGGGTGCTAATACTCATTAATAGCAATGAGAGTACACCTGTTGCGGTGCTTACCAACTCTACAATGGCTCTTATTTTGCTCCAGCGTAAGTTCTGCGAATTAGTGGTGTAATCATGCTGTTGGAGGTAGTTGGCAAATCGGGTATCGGATGGGTCTAGTGTTTTTAGTATCAATTGCGAAGGCTCTTCCGAAACCCCGGGTTGTCCATAGGTTTTATTGCCATAATCAATAAAAGACTGTGGTGCCAATACCGAACCTATCCTGTCCGAAAACCCTACCACATGAGCCAAAAACACCTCGGTATGGTCGCTATTACCTATTTTGAAATTGAGTGCTATTGACTTTACCGCCGTTTCAGATAGCTGTGGCAGGCCCTGACTAGGGGCAAAAACATAGTTGTAAATATCCAGAAATTGGGAAGAAATGATAATGGGCAAGTCACGCTTGCCGGGTTGCCATTCCCATTCGGAGGGCATTTTATCTATGAATTTATCAGGGGCACTCTCCAGGGGCATATCAGTTGCAAAACCAAGTTTGCCCCCCATCATGGCATAAACAGGGAAGTGATTGGAACTTATTTTACCTACTTCCTGCACCTGTGGTGCTTTGGCAAGGTCATCAATATCAGCCTTTGTAAAAATAGTTGCCTTAGGTTGGCCCATATTTTGCTCTGTCACCCGCTTGCCAATGATAAGAAAAGTAGAACCTAGGGTATCTTTCTGGTTCTTGCCAAAAAGCAATTCCCTGAAATTCCACCAAATCAACACCGATACCAGCAGTAGGGTAGTGCCTATACATAAGGCTGCCAGTGCCGCCCATAAGCGGCTGCTGTGCTGTGTACGTAACAGTAATTTTTTAAGCAGGCTATCCTGCATTTTATCACTCACAGTAGTACAGTTTTGGTGTAAGAGAAATAGTTGTTTTCATCCAGGTCGGCTAGTATCATGCCAGCTTTTTGTTGGGCTACCACACTTTGTATCAGGGCTATACACTTGTTAGTATTGGCATGGTCCAGGTGGCTAAAAGGTTCGTCCATTAGTAACCAATCGAAGGGTTGCACCAATGCTCTTATTATTGCAATACGTTGTTGTTCACCATAGCTAAGGGTGCTACCTAAAGAGTCTTTTTTATCCTTTAGCCCTACCTGCTCCAGCCATTGGGCCGCAACCTCGCTGCTTATGGTATTGGTAAGTTTGCGTTTTATTTCAATGTTTTCCCAGGCAGTAAGTTCAGGGAATAGTCTTAAATCCTGGAAAATAACACTAAGGTTATTGGTTCTTAAAGTAGCCAATAACTCTTTATCTGTAGATGGCAATTTATGGTTGCCCCATTGCAATGAACCGGAATAATCGGTGCGGATACCATAAAGGATATGGATAAGTGTGGTCTTACCAGTGCCTGATGGGGCCTGCACAAAGATGTGTTCCCCCTTATTGAAACTTACCTTTGAGTTCCACAGCCCCGACTTACCGGTACTTACTTTTTCCCGTAAGGGCACCGGTATTATTCCTTCTAATGTTAATTGCATTCTATTTACTCAGAATTAGAGATTGAAATTCACTAAGCACAATAATAATGCCTGAAATACTAAACAGCACAATTGGCGGAAAGTAAATGTGTATTTTAACAATTTAATTTCGATGTGATTGAAATTACCCAATGATTTTCTTTACCTCAGTTTCGTTCCACCCCAATAAGAATTTACCATTGCCAAAATCCCAAACCGGTCTTTTTATCAGAGATGTATTAGCCATCATTAGGGCTATAGTACATGAAGGGTCAGCAATTGAGGCCTTATCGGCATCACTAAGTGCCTTGTAGGTAGTTCCTTTGGTATTGATTAATAGATTGGTTGGGAAATGGCTAAGCCATATTTTAAGAGTGGCCTCATCAATGCCGCTCTCCTTGTAATTGTGAAAATGGTAGCTAATCTTTAGCGCATCCAGCCATTTTATGGCTTTTTGCATGGTGTCACAGTTTTTAATACCGTAGATAGTAATCATGGGGCAAAGGTAGGATGAAAATTTTTAGTGGGCTTTTGGGGGGTTGCTGTGATTCGAAAAAAGCTGAAAATGGAAACACCCTCCGTCAGCACCGCTTACATCTGGCGCGAGTGTTCCGATAGGACCACTCGTGTCTACATAAATCATCCGGATTGCATCCGGCATTCCTCTTCCCCAAGACCAATAGAATTCCCCAAGCCAACAATAACAAATAACTAATTCCCAATGGTAGGAAAATTGTGGTCAGCCCGCTTTCTGTTGTCAAACTAATTCCATTTTCTCTTTTTGGGTTAGGCTCAATGTTGGGCTTTTGTTGTTATTTCAGCTTTTGTACTTTGAATTCCGGTCACAGACCGGCTGATTTGTGTAGACACGAGTGGTCCTTCGGAACACTCGCGCCAGATTCATAAAAACAAAAATCCCACCTGTTACGGCGGGATTGACAAAATATATTTAGAACATCATTAGCTGCATTTTTTACCACTATGGTCAGTAAGGTAAAGTTCACCACGGTTATCAATAACTTTCTTTACCTCATGGAGCAACCAATTAGCATGTGGGGTAAACTGTGGATCCTGGGTTTCAGAGTTTATTTCAATCTTAACCATCCAATCGGGTATTACCAGTGTATAGCGGTATTTACCATTGGTTCTGCCGGTTGAAATGAATATACCATCAGTAGTCAGGTGTGGATGAATTCCAGTCGTGTTTTTCAGGTAGCGGACTAATTCATTTTCCCTAAGCCCATCGTTACTATAGTTATGGCATAAAAAATTGAATTTGCCACTAGTGAATTTGTCTGCCTTTGAGCCGGCTTTTTTCGAACAAGTGAAACCTTCGGGCAGGGCAATCTGGCCATATGAATAGGAACTAACAATTAATGCCAACAGGATGAATAACTTCTTCATGAATGTAATTTAAGCAAAAATAACTATTGTTTTTACAAAGTGAAACAAAGCACACAAATTTCAAGCACAATCTACTAATAACTAGCTGATGCAGGCCAATCTTCTTTTTTCGTGCCCCATTGTTTATTGGGTTTCGGCCCCATCACAAATTCTAATGTGCCGCCTTGCATCAATACCGAATGGTCTATATAGGTTTTGCTATAAGGCTTGCCATTTAGTGATACTTTCTGTATATAAGGATGGTCCTTGGCATTGTTCGTTGCTTTGATAACCATTTTCTTATTTCCAGCTAGTTTTAGTGTTACTTCATCAAATGATGGGCTGCCAAATACATATTCCCCATTTGCCGGGTTAGCAGGGTAAAAACCGGTCATGCTCCATATAGCCCAGGCACTCATCTGTCCACAATCTTCGTTACCTGCATAGCCATCAGGATTGTCGTGGTACATAGAATCCAGGATATACCTTACCCTGTGTTGTGTTTTCCATGGTGCACCTACAAAACTATACATATAGGCTATATGGTGGCTAGGCTCATTGCCATGTGCATACTGGCCTATTAGTCCACTTACATCGGGTGGCCCACTCTCAAATAATGCTGTTGATGTAGTAGTGAAAAACAAGGAATCTAACTTATTCATAAACAGGTCATAACTACCATATTGCATAGCAAGGCCTCTCACATCATGAGGAACAAAAAAGGTATACTGCCATGCGTTCCCTTCTTCATACATAGATTTGTTTGGGTCGGTACAAGTGAAATAGGGGTTGAATGGTTCGAACCAGCTACCATCACTGTTTTTACCACGTATGAAACCAGTCTTGGCATCAAACAATACTTTGTATGCATCAGCACGTTTCATAAACAGGCTATAATCATCCATTTTGCCTAGTTTTTTAGCCACCTGTGCTATGCACCAATCATCGTAAGCATATTCCAGGGTTATGGTTACACTAAAGCCTTCCTTATCCTGAGGCAGGTAGCCATGACGGATATAGTCCTTAGTACCTCTAATATCCTGGAATGCACTTTTCCTCATAGCCTGGTAAGCCCTTTCAGGGTCTACACCGGGTGTATTTTTCAAAACCGCATCAGCCAACACAGGTACTGCATGGTAGCCACTCATACAGTTGGTTTCATAAGTGCTCAGGTCCCATACAGGCAGCAAGCCATTTTCGTCATAAAACGCTAACATACTATTTAGTATATCGATATTACGTTCAGGCTGGGTTAGGGTAAATAATGGATTCAACCCACGGAAGGTATCCCACAATGAGAAAACTGTGTAACGCTGACTATTGCCATTTTTGGTGGTATTGGGCATTTGGTGTAGTTCGCCTTTGGAGTTTTTATACCTTCCGTCGGCATCACTATACAGTACCGGGGCCATACAGCAATGGTAAAGGGCGGTATAGAAAATATGCTTCAGGTGGTCGTCTGTGGTTTTAATTTGCATTTTCTCCATTTCGGCCTCCCATTTTTGCTCTGCATTTTTCTTCACCTGGTTAAAATCCCATCCCGGAATTTCATTCAGTGCTTTCATAGCCAATTCAGAACTGATAGACGATAGCGCCACTTTTAGCAATAATGGCTTGCCATTCAGGTCTTTAAATTCAAGTTCGCCATTATATACAGCCCCCTCTTCTTTTATTAACGATACCTCATTATGGTTTTTATTATCATAGAGGTACATTTTGCTAATAGGTTGGGAAGTTCGGGCTGCAAAGTAAATTTCCTGAACCTTAGCCCAACCTGTAGAATAGCGGTAACCTACTACAGTACTATCATTAAGTTGGTAAATCCTGGTTTTGGTAGCATTATCCCAATTCATTCCGTAGCTAAGGTGGAATCTGAGTACAGGGTTGCAGCCTGTAGGAAAGGTGTACTGGTGAAAACC
>CAIWHI010000079.1 GCA_903912435.1 uncultured Bacteroidota bacterium
CCAATGCCAATGCTGAAATAGGAGAACTTAAAGACCTCATTATTAATGAATGTAATAGGGTAAATGCACTAAAATTATGCACTGTAGCCTGGAATTTTAATGATTCGGACTTCAGCATGTCTACCACCATCAAAAATTTCATCCTACGTATTATTCAGGAATTTTTGCAGAATAGCCTGAAGCATTCGAACTGTAAAAACATCTTGTTGAATTTTCAATATGCAGATTCGGGGTTGCTCATCCTGGTGAAGGACGATGGGAAGGGATTTTTATTAGATTCAAAAAAGGACGTCAAAAAAGATGGTATTGGGTTGCAGAATATGAAAAAAAGAGCAGAACTAATTGGTGCCGAATTTTCTCTTAATAGCATTGTGAATAAGGGTACCGAACTTAACCTATTTATACCCTCAAATAAACTAAACTTCACTTAAAATGAAACACTCAATAGTAATAGTAGATGACCATATACTCATTGCTAAGGCTATAGCAGGAGTAATAGAAAATTTCCCTAAGTATACAGTTCTCTATGAAGTGCAACATGGCAAAGCCTTGATGGATAAGTTTAAGGTGCCACGCAATATTCCAGATATAGTACTGCTTGATGTGAATATGCCTGTGATGGATGGCTTTGAAACCGCTAAATGGCTTAAGGAAAATCATCCTGATGTATTGATAATGACACTATCCATGCAAGATGATGATACCTCACTAATAAGAATGATAAGGGCCGGTGCGAAAGGCTATCTGCTTAAAAACATACAACCACAGGAGCTTGAAATTGCACTGGAAACCTTAGTAACCAAGGGCTATTATTACCCGGAATGGGCGGCAGGTAAAATTTACTCCACTCTTTCCTCCAACCCAAACCACAACAAACTCCCTGAAATCACCTTTACTGAACGTGAAGAAGAACTACTTAAATACTGCTGCACAGAAATGACCTATAAGGAAATTGCTGAAAAAATGTTTTGCAGTGTACGCACAGTGGAGGGTTATAGAGATTCCCTGTTCGATAAACTAGGACTTAAAACAAGGGTCGGCCTGGCTGTTTATGCTATTAAAACTGGCCGCTGTCTGTTGTAGTGTTATTAAAGAGGAAATTCGATATCGTATTTTTTACCGGGCTTTACAGTGAGCTTATGTGCTCTTAGCCAGGGATTGTAGATTTTCAGCATTTTATAAGTGCTGTTATTGGCTTTTGCAAATTCTGCAAGATTTTCAATCGTTTTATCTACAGTTACGACTCTTGATTGCAAAGGCTTGTATACCTCACCCGGCTCGATGATCATACCGAAGTTTTTGGCATTAGACAGGAGGTATTTAAGTGCCAGAATACGGAACAGATACCTATTGGTTTCATCAGGAAAAATGAGGTCGTAATAATTGGTAGCACCTTGAAACTCGGCCTGATTGTTATAGCCTGCCATACCGCAATTATAGGATGCTGCTGATGCTGTCCATGTACCGAATTTGGCATAAGCTTCTTTGAAGTATTTACAAGCAGCATCGGTTGCCTTCCCCGCATTGAATCGCTCATCAACCTCATCATTTATTTCCAAGCCATAGCGGGGGCCGGTATCTTTCATAAACTGCCAGAAGCTTGCTGCACCAACTCCTGATAGTGCGTTTTGCTGGAGTGCACTTTCTGCCACGCATACATATTTAAAGTCGTCGGGCACACCATTAGCTTTTAGCTTGGCTTCGATTATAGGGAAATATCTGCCCTGCAATTTTAAAATATAAAGCTGGCTACCATGTAAATAAGTATTCACCAGAATTTCCCTATCAAGGCGCTCCCTTACCTCCCACCTGTCGAGTGGCACAATTTCACCAGCAAAATCTAAACCACTGGGCAAAAGTGGTGCATACCATTTGTATTGAGGACGACCATCGGGGCTTATTTGCACTGGTGTTGTGCCGGGGTCGGCCTTTTTAGTAGCGATTCCGGTTATTACCAACATACCAATAAGTAAGCCGGAGGCAAAATATAATAGAGGGCGACTTTTGAATTTCATAAAGAGATTTTGATGCAATAAATTTAGGGAATCCAAGCCTAACCCGTTGCATAAATTTGGGTGTGGGGATAAATTATTTTTTGGTGATGATTTCCATTTATTTTATCAAGAAACAATTTCGGCTAAAGTCATATATTATAGAATTATAATCCACGGCCTGAAGGCTGGGTATACTTTATGACTTTTGAGCTATTAATAGATAATTACAAAAATCGGATGAGACATTTAATAGACAGAAATCCATTCAAAATTACTTGCCGTTCAGCATCTGCATAATTTCGTCGAGCTTGGGTTCGAGGATGATTTCGGTGCGGCGGTTTGCTGCACGGCCCTCTGATGTGGTATTATCTGCTACGGGGTCATATTGGCTACGGCCACTGGCAACGAGTTTTTCGGGGCTTACATTATATTCGTCTATCAATACATGGGCAATTGAGGTAGCCCTAGCTGTGCTTAGAGACCAATTGTCAGCATAGGTCTTATTGTGTATGGCAACACTGTCGGTATGGCCTTCTACATCAATATTAATATCGGTATTGGTATTCAATACACTTGCTACCTTGGCGAGGGCTTCCTTACCTTTCTTATTCACCACCGCACTACCCGAAGGGAATAATAATCCCTCCTGCATGCTTATATATACCTTTCCGTTTTTACGGGTAACAGTGAGTTCGCTGCTGGTAAATCCTTCCAGTGCTTTGGCAATCTTATTCCTCAGTTCTTCAGTAGCTTTTTGTTGCTGGTCGATGAAAGATTGCAATTTATCGAGCTGGGCGCGCTGTGAAGCGATTTGCTCCTCCAGTTTACGGCGCTGGTCGGCAATATCATTTTCGGCTTTACGGCGTTTGGCTTCTATTTCTTCCAGACTCTTTTTTTGTGCCGCTACCAGTTCCTTGGTTGAGTTAAGTTCTTTAGACGTTTTTTGTTTTTCATCACCCATGGTACCCAACTTAGCTTCCAGTGACTGTATCTGCTCAATTCCATTGGCAATGCTATCCTTAAGGCGGGCTATGCGGCCATTAAGGGCTTCAATAATTCCTTTCTGGCTGGCAATATTTCCTTTCAGTTGGGCTATC
>CAIWHI010000080.1 GCA_903912435.1 uncultured Bacteroidota bacterium
CCACAGGGGCTACCTGCCTCTTCTTCATTGATATCACCGTATCAAAATCATCGTGGTAGTCGAACAGGTGTTGTATTTCTTCCTTTTTACTAAAAACCAATACACCTCCCGTGCATGCAGTGTTATCAACCTCGGTACTGGTAATATCACCAGTCAGCACCCGTTCCCCATTCTTTAGTCCATAACCCAATTCAGCAGATAGAAGGCACATATAGGCAGTAGTATGTACCATATGAGATGATATGATTTGGCTTTCCTTAAATGTTAGTTTTTTGGTGCGCCTATCGAGTGTGCCAGTTACGCTTGTCTTAGTGCCATTGGCTTCATCATAGGTAATTGAGTAGCCATTCACAACCCCATTTGTCTCCTTTAGTACCAGTTTATAAGGAAATACCTCATTGGTATGCAATACCAACTTACCCGTAAGCGTGAAATTATTGGTTTGGGCATATCCCACCATACCAATAACCAGGCATAGAAGACAAAATAAAACCGACTTTGCAGAAAATTTCAATAGCAATAATTTAGGACAAAAGTAGGCAGGTAAGGGGAATAATGTGTTTTGGGCAGTTGTTAAATGTTATAATCAAATAAACAGCGACCCAAATCAAATTTTTCTTTTGTTAAGCTATTACTTAATAAATGGCGACTTTAATGTATTGTGATTTTAATAAATATAAACTTCCCATTTGCGACTTTCATAAATAATTACATATGGGAAACGTTTTACTTATCTTTTTTTAAGCCGAACAAACTATGCCCCGCAAGTTCATGGGCATTCATATTCCATGTACTATGGGCCATCACAAAAAATAGAGGTATGAACTTTAATCCCAACCACAAGGGTTGCCACTATACTTGTTGTAAGCAAAGGGAGCATAACATATTGGGAAACGTATGAATCAATGATGAAAGCGGTATACTAATTGTAAATGATTTCTTTTTTGGTTACAATCAGCTTTAGGTTGATTTTGTAAAAGTAGGATAATGATTGAAATTGTATTGGGATATTCATGGATTAATCCAAGATGTTTTGTGATACTGAACAGTGTTTATGAAGGTAAAATACCTCGCATGGAGACATTTAGTTATATACACAATAAGAGTGAATAGTTGTTATTGAAGAATATTTTGAATACATGGAAGTTTTCTTAAACTTAGCCTTCATTTTACGATTACTAACATCAAAATTGATTATATTGCATTCGTCTAAAAATTTTGTGTATAATTCATTTAGTATGACTGAGGAAATAATAGTAAAAAGACTTGCACTTATAAAATATATATATTCTGTTGGCATTAAGCAATCTCAGATGCATGAAGCGAACGCTTGGATATCTATACTCTCCTTTCACGATAGTATAGATATGTTTATGAATTTAGCTGCAGAAAAGAAAGGGCTCAAAGATATGGGCTCTCTCATGGCTCACTTTAAACCAATTCCAGAATTGACTTTAGAAGCATCTGTAAAAAAAATTAATACCAGAAGAAATAGCCTGAAACACAATTTTCAGTTGCCTGCCAAAATAGAAATTGAAGATACAAGAGCTATCACTTCTCAATTTTTCGAAGAAAATACAACTTTGATTTTTGGAATGAACTTTAACAAAATATCACTGGTGAACATAATTAAATATCCAGAAATAAGAGATTATTTGATAAAAGCGGAAAAGTATCAGCAGGATGGCAGTTTAAGAAAATGTGTCGAAGAGGTAGCAAAAGCATTCAAAGAGTTAAAGGAAATTCATAGAGAAAAAATATTTAAGTTTCCAAGTCATACTTATGCGGATAATATGGAATTAAATTATATTCTTCCTCGACTTTCCAAGGACGGTGCATTTATAGATAATCCCTTTGCAAATTGGGATAGTTTTCCATTCACAAAGGAAAAGTTATTACCAATGAATGATGCCTTATTTGTGTTGAATAATATGTACCAACAGAATTTTGCTTTTATCCTTGATGCTATATCTTCTTTAGTCTTAGGAGTAGATAGAAATCAATTAATCATGTTTAAGAAAATTGTTCCAGAAATTATTGCTGAATTGAAAGGTGCACCAAAAGAAGAAAGATATATTA
>CAIWHI010000081.1 GCA_903912435.1 uncultured Bacteroidota bacterium
ATTCAAAAATTATATACACATAAATCAGACTATCCTGAAACAAGCATGTGTATATTCAATGCTAAAAGGGGTACGAAATACGCCAATAAGTTGATGGTAATAGGTAGGTCAGTTAATGATTGGGGTGATAAAACAAAAAACATTATTAAGCATAGTGATACCCAAAAGGTTGAATTTATTGATAGTGTATTAGATTATTTGGAAACGGAAACGAATAATCTAAAAGAACTAATGATTGCACCAAAAGAAGGATATAACCCTAATAATTCAGCATTTACCCGCCTAAAACGCAGTCTTGCAGCATCATTAATACCCTGCCAAAAAAGTGAGGCTAATTGTAATATTGTATGGAGTAATTTATATAAGGCATCACCAACCAGCGGTGGTAACCCATCTGAGAAACTAAAAAGATTGCAGTTTGAGCATTGTGTAAATATTCTAAAGATGGAGCTAGACCATCACCAACCTGAAACGGTAATATTTTTAACAGGTTATAAGGGGAACCAATGGTGGGCTAAACCATTCCTGGATCAATTGCAGGTGGTAAATCTATTGACACAACCAATAGGTTTTGTTGAGTTTGCAGGTGTTTATAAAAATATGAAATTCGTTGTGGGGCAACATCCCCAGGGTAAAAATGAGCAAATACATTTGAAAAATATACTTGAAGCCCTGGCATTAATAAGCTAAAAACAATACACCACCATGTCGGAATACAGCCATATAGAAAAGCCATTTTTAACCCAGCTTAGAAGCCTGGGATGGATGGTGATAGGATTATAACCACATCCTATATGAGAATATTTATTTTTACATCACCAAAAGTATTGCTTAAATCAGAAATAGCACTACCTTTGACTTAACTTATAAGCTAACTTGATTGCGGAGATACTGAAATATAAGGAATTTAGGAAGGTTACCTACTATGTTTTGAAGGTAGAAGGTCGTAAAAATCATGAGTTTAATGATTTTATTATTCGAATGAATGCTATCGAAAGATTTAAGCCAGAGGTTGGAAAGATATTGCAATTTATTAAGGATGTCGGTGACAAACACGGTGCATTGCGAAAATTATTTAGACATGAGCGGTTAGCCGAGGCATTGCCAGAACCGAAGTACCATTATTTAGAAGTAAATGAGGAAGGAATAACAGAATATGGTTTAAGACTATACTGCCTAAGATTAACAGAGCAGGTTGTATTACTTTTAAATGGTGATATTAAAACAACCACTGAGGCTAGTGAATGTATTAACTGTGGCAAACATTTTAATTTTGCCAATTTAGTAGCAAATAAAATTAATAAGGATATTGAGGACGGTACTTTAAGCATCTATGGTAAAGAAATTGAAATAGATGATGATTACGTACTTTATTTATAATATAAAACAAACAAATAGATCATGAAAAGACCACGTGAAGTTGAGGATACATCATTGTTTGACCAGATATTAGGCGAAACACCACTGGATGAAAAAATATTTGTTTCAACATCATTAGATATAGCTCACCAGAAGTCTTCGCCCGCGGCCGGGGGTGTGTGTGAGCCCGAGGCAGCATGGGCAGAGGCGCGACCG
>CAIWHI010000082.1 GCA_903912435.1 uncultured Bacteroidota bacterium
ATTTACATTTATAATACTGTTAAGTATTAATTATTTGCATTCGCTGTTTTTTCATGATTAATCAAAAAGGTGGTAAGGATTTATGGGTATTCAGAGAGTCGAAACAGGTAACAGGTTTTGAACGCTTTGTATTGCTCATATTGGTTATTACCGGCTTTATAGCTATTCTTCGTTTCGCCAATTGGTGGTTCATTAAGGAGCATATAGGTAATGTAGTGTCATACATGGTGCTTAGCCTTGCATTCTGGTACAGCATTGTAAGGTTAATGCTTATATGGGTTAACTATCTGGGTATTAAAAAGCCACCACATATTGACGCTCCAGAAGGGCTAAGGGTGGCCATTTTTACAACCAGTTCTCCCGGTGAACCATTATCCATGTTCGATAAGACTTTAGAGGCATGTGCTAAAATAAAGTACCCCCACACTACTTACCTTTTAGATGATACCCGCAACCCTGCCTTTAAAGAAGTTGCTGAAAAGCATGGTGCAGTATGGCTGGAATTGGTGGGCCTGCCAGGTGCCAAAGCAGGTAAAATCAACGCAGCTCTCCAAAAAGTTACAGAAGATTTCATTCTTGTGCTGGATCCCGACCACATTCCTTTTTCCGAATTTCTGGACCATACATTAGGTTATTTTCAGGATGAGAAAGTGGGTTTTGTACAGGTAAGCCAGGCATATTACAATCAGTACCGCTCCTTTACCGCCCAAGGTGCTGCCGAGCAAACTTATAATTTCTATGGTCCTACACAGATGTCCTTATTCGGTTATGGATGTAGTGTAGCCATTGGCGCAAATTGCACTTTCAGGCGCAAGGCATTAGAAAGTATTGGTGGTCATGGCATTGGTTTGGCAGAAGATTTAATTACCTCCATACGAATTCATGCTGCCGGGTGGACTTCCATTTATAATCCTGTTGTAGTTAGTCGTGGTCTGGTGCCTGAGGATTTTGGTTCATTTTGCAAGCAGCAATTAAAATGGGCTCGTGGCGTTTTTGAAATGACCTTCGCCGACTTTCCCCGTTTATTTCGCAAACTTGGCTTTTGGCAAAAACTTTCCTATTTAGCTATTGGTACTTATTATACGGTAGGATTGACCCAATTTATTTTTTGTGTCATTCCTTTTATATATTTCTTTACGGGTATACTTCCAGCTAAAATGGAGTTTGCTGAATTCCTGATTAATGGGGCTCCTATAGTAATAGTAGCTGTTGCCATCTACCTATTCATGCAATTGTGGGTATGCCATCCACAAACCGAGAGGGGGCTGCACTGGAGGGGGATGGTATTGAAATTTGCATGCTGGCCTGTATTCCTTATGGGCTTTGTGTTATCTCTGGTGGATGCTGAAATACCCTATATCCCTACTGCTAAAAAGGCAGTTACCGGTTATATTACCCCATTTATCCGGCCATTGATTATCCAGGTGGTGCTTTTTATTACTGCTATTCTAGGCGTGGTGGTTTATCGTCGTTACTATATGCCTGAGAGCCTTTTAGCTCAGTCGGCTGAAAAAACCTGGGGTATGATAGCATTTGCCTTCCTTGCTTTCATAATGTCATTGGGTGGGGTTTATGCCGCCTTAGAGGCCCGTAAGATGAAAGTCGAAGAGCCATGGGAAAATGTTGATTTAAATTGTTAATATTGCACTATATGAAACGGGTGTCTTTCAGGATAATAACAACTCTTTTAGCTATTGGTATAGCTAGCCTGATTATATATGCACTTTCTCACGCAGGTAAATCATCAAAAGGGCCTATTGAAAATGCCATGACCTATACAGGTGATGTGGTAAAGGATATAGAACAGAAACTAATAGTAGAACAAAGGGGCGAAAAAAGAGAAGACAAGTTAAAATGGCTTGATGAATATGCAGCCAATAGAAAACTTTTATTGCACCCAACAAAGATGCTCTTCGGCGCATTTGATAATAATACCAAAGATGGTTACGAAAGCATTGTCAGCCTTGAAGATTCCTTAAAAACCACTTTCCCCCTAATCTCTATCTATACTGCCTGGGGCGAAAAGCCAGAGGAACGTTTCCCAACTGAGAAAGTAAAAAATATATTAACCCTTGGTTCGCTTCCCGTTATTACATGGGAGCCATGGTTGAGTGATTTTCAGGAAGAGGATTATCCGGTGCAAAGAGAGGGCGATGAGCGAAACCGCAATGGTATGAAGGATGTAGCAGCAGGTGTATATGATGCTTATGTAAACAAATGGGCAATTAATGCACGCAAAATTGGTAAACCGATTTTTCTAAGGTTTGGGCATGAGATGAACGATGGCTATAGGTATCCATGGGGCCCACATAACAATACGCCTGATGAGTTTATCGCTGCCTGGAAACATGTGCATGATATTTTTGTGAAGCAGGGAGCTAAAAATGTAATCTGGATGTGGAGCCCGCACCCGGCTTATGAATTTAAGGAATTCTACCCAGGGGATAACTATGTTGACTATATTGGAGTTGGTGTTTTGAACTATGGCAATATAGCTGCATGGAGTAAGTGGTGGTCATTCAAAGAGATTTTTGGCAAGTATTACAGAAAGGCAACGGCTTATAATAAACCAATTATGATTACGGAATTTGGTTCACTTGCCGTAGGTGGTAGCCGTGCCAAGTGGTATACCGATGCCCTGGACAGCCTGCCAATGAAATACCCATTGGTGAAGTCAGTATTGTTCTTCCACTTTAGTGAGGATAATACCACTACCCAGCAAACTCTTAACTGGTACATAAAAAGCGATAAACCTGTAACCAATGCCATTATAAAAACTGTGGCTAAATGGAAAGATATGGACCTAAACGAAATAGAACGTACAAGACCAAAATTCACCGACCCGGATTCAACAATTAAAGTAAAGCATTTTAAGCACAAAGGCACATCGTCAGTTAATCCAGATTCTATAAAACAAGCAGGACATTAAGATTACCTAACACTAATCACAGAAAACATATCCTGATAATTATCGGCCACCATTGTAGCATTATGGAAATCGGTTACCGATGACAATTTGGTTAGGTCTATTGTTACGGGGTTTTTCAGTATTTCTGCAATATCTACTTTTAGGTGCAATTCATTCTTGCCATTAATTACAACAGGTTGGGCAAAGTTGAGTTTAATTGTCCTGATACAATTGGTGGGTGTCTTATATCCTCCAATATGGAATTCAAAGATTTTGCCCGGTGAATTGGATGATGGCGATTTCCCCTCCAACTTCAAAAATATATATCCGGAATTCCATGCCCAAAACATACCATACATAGGGTCTAAAGCTCCCTCTTGTGCTCCGCTACTATTGTGAAGGCTATCCACACCAATTGTAAATGAAATACCAGTAGTCATTCCCTCACCAATATTGTTCAAGACTATTCTTTTGGTGGTATCCTCATCCTCATTTACCAGATAATACCCATCTTGATTTTTTATCCTTGAATCATTACTCAATAACTTGAAATTACTCAAATAGTATTTGAATTTGGTGACATTGAAGGTTTGGCCTAAATCGTTTTTATAAAAAACACTATCTAATGCCACAGGTTGACTGCCTACATAATGCTCTAATGCAATATTTAGCCTATTGCCTTTTTGTGCAATGATATTCGAGTTGGACAACAAGACTATAATTAATAGGAAGAAATATCTTTTTACCTGCATGTTTGAATTGTTGTACAATACTAAGGATTTATTAGAAATATGCATCAAAATACTGCATGTGCTGTAAGTATCAAATCCAACACCATTTTCTTAACTTTTGACGATAGATGCTCTCAAAACCTTCGGGGAGTTCGTTTATTTTGCTATTGAATTATGCCCAGTTTTCCTAAAATATCTTAATGTGCTTGTCAGTAGCCCCGCCTTTAGGCCTGGGAATTTGATAAAATCTAATGTGGCTTTAGCCAAAATCACTTTCGGTATTCCGTACGCACAAACGCAAAAAACTTTAATTCCCTTATTGTTTCTATTACTAGGGGTAAATTTCACCGCTTCACTTACTTTTGCACCATTCAAAAACCAGAACAATAATGAACGACTTTAAGAACGCCATTATAGAGTGTGTGCCGAATTTTAGTGAGGGGCGCAATATGGATATCATTAAACTGATAACCAATGAAATAGAAAAGATAGAAGGAGTGAGATTGCTTGATGTAGACCCCGGAAAGGCTACTAACCGCACCGTGGTGACTTTTGTAGGTAATCCATATGCTGTGGTTGATGCGGCTTTTGTAGCCATAAAAAAAGCAGGTGAATTGATTGATATGCGCCAACATACAGGCGAGCATCCCCGAATGGGAGCTACCGATGTTTGCCCTCTGATTCCGGTTTCAGGCATTACTATGGAGGAAACAGTAGAGTTTGCAAAAATGTTGGCCAAAAGGGTAGGGGAAGAGTTATCAATTCCAGCCTATCTGTATGAGTATGCCGCAGAGGCCGATTACCGTAGGAATCTTGCTGATATAAGAAGTGGCGAATATGAAGGCTTTGCTGCGAAAATCACAAAACCAGAATGGGAACCTGATTATGGTGCAGCTATATTCAACGAACGAAGCGGAGCAACCGTTATTGGTGCACGTGATTTCCTGATTGCCTATAATGTAAACCTCAACACTACATCTACCCGTAGAGCAAATGCAGTGGCTTTTGACATTCGCGAAAAAGGCCGTCAGAAGAAAGATGAAAAGGGAAAGGTGGTAAAAGATGCTAGTGGTGAACCAGTCTGGGAACCTGGATTATTAAAAAGTGTAAAAGCGATAGGTTGGTTTATTGAGGAATATGGCGTTGCTCAGATTTCTATCAATCTCACCAATATGCATGTAACACCACTTCATGTGTTATTTGATACTGCATGTGTGCGTGCCACTGCAAGGGGTATGAGGGTGACAGGTAGTGAATTGGTGGGACTGGTGCCACTTCAGGCAATGTTGGAGGCCGGTAAATATTTTTTGGCAAAGCAGCAGAGAAGTACAGGAGTAGGTGAGGCTGAATTGATACGCATCGCAGTAAAATCAATGGGACTGGATGAGTTAGGCCCATTCGACCCAAAGAAAAAGATTATAGAATACCAGATGCAGGACTGGAATACCAAAAAACTGGTAGACATGAGCCTGACTAAGTTTGCTGCCGAAACTGCCGCCGAATCCCCTGCACCTGGTGGGGGCTCTATAGCAGCATACTGTGGTGTTTTAGGGGCTGCCCTGGGTACAATGGTTGCCAATCTATCCTCACACAAAAAAGGCTGGGACGACCGTTGGGAAGAGTTTTCTATCTGGGCTGTAAAAGGCCAGGAATTGATGAAAGAGTTGTTACACCTTGTTGATGAGGATACTAACGCCTATAATGGTATCATGGCGGCTTTTGGTTTACCAAAGACAACAGACACTGAGAAAGCAGCGCGTAAAGAAGCGATTGATGC
>CAIWHI010000083.1 GCA_903912435.1 uncultured Bacteroidota bacterium
AGTTTCAGGGATAGCTTGGGTAGGTTTTGTAAAAAGTATCTGGACGAGGTATCTAAAATTGATAGCACTAAGCTGGATAAGGATGAATTAATAAGTTATAGCCTGTTTAAGTATGAAATGGGAATGGATATTGAGGGTCTTAAATATCCAACCCATTATATGCCTATAAACCAATTCTGGGCTTTTACACTCGAATTGCCCCAACTTGGTTCCGGCACAGGAAACCAACCTTTTAAATCCGTAAAAGATTATGATAATTGGTTGCAAAGACTATCCGTTTTTCCTGCATGGACAGACACTGCTATCTACAATATGCGTAAGGGTATTTCGGCAGGATATGTATTGCCTAAGTCGTTGGTTGTCAAAATCATACCGCAATTAAGGGCAGTCATTGTTCAAAATTATACGGCAAGTATTTTTTACACTCCGGTAAAAACAATGCCTGATAGTTTTTCTAATGATAGCAAAAACAGGTTGCATATAGCTTTTACCAACGCCATAGAGAAAATTGTCAATCCATCATATTCAAAACTTGCGGATTTCTTTGAAAAGGAATATCTGCCCAAGGCGAGGACAACGAGCGGGATTAAAGATATTCCGTGTGGGGCAGCGTATTACAATTATGCTATACGGTACTGGACTACAATTAACCTCACTCCTGATAGTATATATAATCTGGGGCTTGCAGAAGTAGTTAGGATTGAAGGAGAAATGACTAAAATCAAGGATAAAGTTGGTTTTAAGGGCAGTTTGCAGGAGTTTTTCAAATACTTGGATAAGGATGCCCGCTTTTATCCGTTTAAACAGCCTAAAGACGTAATAGATAGTTTTTGGGCAATTAAAAGGATAGAAGATTCAAAGTTGAAGAAACTTTTTAATGATACCCCGAAGACGGCATTTACGATAAGGCAAACAGAGGCTTTTCGTGCAGCATCGGCCAGTGCAGAATATAACCAAGGCTCGGCAGATGGTACAAGGCCGGGTATATTTTATGTGCCTATTCTTGATGCAACAAAGTATAATGTTACCGGTATGACGACATTATTCCTGCACGAAGCTATACCCGGGCATCATTACCAAATATCGTTGCAACAAGAAAATAAGGGATTGCCCAAATTCAGGCGTTTTATTTGGTATGGGGCTTACGGAGAGGGTTGGGCGCATTATTGCGAAACCCTGGGTATTGAACTCGGTCTATATGATGATCCCTACCAGTATTTCGGTCATTTAAGCGATGGTATTTTAAGGGCGATCAGACTTGTTGTGGATATTGGCATTCATCATAAAGGGATGACCAGAGAAGCTGCAATTAAGTATATGATGGATCATCAGTTGATTTCAGAGCATGATGCGACAGCCGAAATTGAGCGGTACATGGCTATCCCGGGTCAGGCATTATCCTACAAAATTGGTCAGATGACCATTTTGGCTGATAGAAAAAAATATAGCGAACAAATGGGTAGTAAATTTAATATTGCCTCCTTTCATAATGAATTTCTGAAAGATGGCTGTCTCCCATTGAATATTATGAATGAAAAATTTGAGGCATGGAGTAAACGGAACTAATCTTCGTTCCTAAGTTTCACTAAATAAAAAAGTGATTGTTTACATTTATCATTAAAAATACTACAGTTAAAAAAATAAC
>CAIWHI010000084.1 GCA_903912435.1 uncultured Bacteroidota bacterium
ATATGGGCTATGCTCTTGAAAAGGCAGGCAAAAAATACGACGCTAAAAAGCAATATGAACAAATATTTGCAGAAGAGCCCGATCATTATTTAACCCATATTGCCATAGCAGCACTATATATTGAGGGTTTCAAAGAGTATGGCAAGGCTAAGGCCCACTTGCAAAAGGCAATGGAAATTGAGCCTGAAAATTGCCTGGCCTATTACGATATGGGGGTGGTATGTGCTGATGTGAATGAATATTACCAGGCAAAAAAGCATTACGAACTAGCATTAAAATACGACCCTGAATACGTAAATGCATTAAAAAACCTGGCTCACATCCAGTATTCTATCTTTAAGAAATTTGATGAAGCCATCCCCTATTTCGAAAGGGTGATTGCCCTTGAACCCGGCAATAATGATATTCGGTGCTATCTTGGTAAGGCATTGTATTATTGCGGCAGGTATAGGGAGGCAGAAATGCAATATGAAATATTAAAACAAAACGACCCTGGAAACCTCCATCTCTATAATAGTCTTGCCGAACTTGTAGACAAACCTTTTGCCGGAATTTTACGGTGGCTGAATAATTTGTGGACTAAGGTGAAGGGGATGTTTTAGTGGTTTACGATTACCAAACAATTTCGTAGCTTTATAATCATTTAAAAGAATATTATGGAAAGGATTGTACTGGAGGTTGATGACTCAACCGGCAAAGCATATAAAAACTTCAATTCTGCAACCAGGCAAAAATTCAATACCATCATTGGTGAGTTTCTTAAAAAAGCAATAAATGATGCAGAAAATAAGGACTACCAAAAGATGCTGGACGAGATTGGATTTGAAGCAGCATCAAATGGTTTAACACCTGAAATTCTTCACGAATTATTGCATTCCTAATTCCAGCCTACTTCCCCCATCCTTACCACATCTGAATTTTTAGATTCATTTATAATTATACCCTAATAATACACCTATAAGGCAATACCCCTATTTTTGTACTTCAAATGCAAGCCCCCCTTTTACGAAACATATTACTCACTATAGCTTTGTTTGCACTTACTGTGCCTGCATTTTTTTGCAATACACCTGCGGCAAAACAGGAGGATGAGGAAGAAGCCCACGAACCATCCCTTTGGCGCAATGTTTACGACACCTCTGCTCACTATGTAGGCATGGAAACATGCAGGGGTTGCCATCAGGGCGTGTACGACACCTATATGCAAACAGGTATGGGTAAGTCATTCGGAGTGGCTACCAAGGAGAAATCAGCCGCCGATTTTACACCCGAACATGCACTGGTTTACGATTCTGCTCTTGATTATTACTATAAGCCCTATTGGGAAAACAATGCCTACTACATCATGGAGTTCAGGCTGGAGGCGGGCGATACCGTACATAAGCGCATCCAGAAAGTAGACTTTATTGTGGGTTCGGGACAGCATACCAATTCGCACCTGTTTAGTACCAATGGCTACCTTTTCCAGGCACCCATCACTTTCTATACACAAAAGCAAAAATGGGATATGGCACCGGGCTTCGAAAAAGGCAGTAGCACCCGGTTTTCAAGGTTGATACAGATAGAGTGCATGAGTTGCCATAATGGATACCCCGAATTTGTTCACAATAGTGAGAATAAATTTACCTCTCTTAAGATGGGAATCGACTGCGAGCGTTGCCACGGGCCAGGCAGCCTCCACGTGCAGGAAAGGCAGAATTCGGTTCCAGTGGATACCAGCAAGGGCCCTGATTATTCAATAGTAAACCCCCGCAGGTTGCCTGTGGAATTGCAGAATAATGTGTGCCAAAGGTGCCACCTACAGGGTATAGCGGTGCTGAATGATGGCAAAACCTTCTTCGATTTCAGGCCAGGAATGAAACTATCGCAGGTAGCCAATGTGTTTATGCCCGAGTACGAAGGTGCCCAGGATAAGATGATTATGGCATCGCATGTGGAGCGGATGAAGAAAAGCAATTGCTTTATGAAGTCGGGAAAGATGAGCTGCATCACCTGCCACAACCCACATATAAGCGTAAAATTCACACCCAGGAGCCAATACCTGAATGCCTGCCAAAGCTGCCATAGCACCCCGCCCCAAAAGCAGTGTAGCGAAACAGCCAAAAACCGTGCCCTGAAAAACAATGACTGCGTTGTCTGCCATATGCCGCACAACAGCAGTATAGATATACCCCACGTAGCTGTTACCGACCACTATATTCGCCGCCAACCCCAAAACGACACATTGGCCAAAAAGATTACCGCCTTCCTGGGTATGAAGTGCTTTAATAATCCCCAACCCGATGACATAACCACGGCAAGAGGCTTTATGGAGTTTTATGAGCGTTATGCCCAGTCCAAAGGTTTGTTGGATTCTACATTATTGTATCTGGGTAGGGCTGCAAATGTTGAAGCCACCAAAAAGCAGAACCGTGATTATATAAGGGTATACTTCCTGCTACACGATTATGAAAAGGTAATCAGTTATGCTGCCCCACTAAAACCTGCAGCCATAAAAGACGCATGGACGGCTTACCGCATAGGCGAGGCATACTTCCAGTTTCAACACGCTGATAGTGCCCTGGCCTGGTACCAACGTGCTACCGAAATATGGAAATATAGTATGGACTTTGAAAACAAGTATGGCATATGCCTATTAGCACTCAATAAGGTTGAAGATGCCAAAAAGGTATTTGAATTTGTAATCAGCGAAAACCCCAACCATACCAGTGCCAATACTAACCTGGGCTATATCTATATGCAGCAGGGCAATGCCACCATGGCCTACGACTACCTGAAAAAAGCCGAAAACCTGGACCCCGATTATGAGCAAAATCTCATAAACCTCGCCGTATATTACCACAACACCAACCAACCCGACAAAGCCCGTAGCAGCCTTGCCCACCTGCTCCAAAAACACCCCGACAACCAAAAGGCCCGGGCCATGATTATGGATTTAGGGAATTAATGATTGACAGGGCAAACTCATTTTTATTTTAAAACCCGAAGGATTGATATTATTGTAGAAAATGGCTAAGAATTATTATTGAACCCTGAAGGGGTGACATTATTTCTAACAGATCGAGAATATAGCTCCCAATGGTAACTAAACTCTAGTAATTGTTTGAATCTTTACAGGTGCTTATTCTTGATTAATTTGTATTTTGGCAGGGTAAAGCCGCAAAAGGTATATGTTGTTTCGTCAGTTTTTATTGGTGGGTGCAGGTGGTGCTGTAGGCAGCATGACGAGGTATGGCGTCAGCTATATCATGTCAAAATTCCTGGTGGATCCTTATAAATTCAGCGCAACATTTACCATCAATATTATTGGCTCATTAATTATTGGAATCTTATTTGGGCTCACCGCCCGCAACCAATGGATGAAAGAAGGCGGCTACCTGCTTTTGGCATCCGGTTTCTGCGGGGGGTTTACCACCTTCTCCTCATTTGCCCTCGAAAATGTAAACCTGCTTCAAAAAGGCCAATCTTTATTGTCATTTGCCTATGTACTCTTAAGTGTGGTGGTAGGCATGCTGGTTTGCCGCCTGGGTATATGGATGGTAAATATTTAGGAATACTGATTAAGAATTCGAAGTAGGCAAGCCAAAACCAGAAGGGATGAAATTATTGTAGTCCATTATATCTTCAATGCATAAAACCCTGAAAGGGTGACATTCCTCCACAATTTACACGCTCATAATATCACCCCTTCAGGGTTCATCACTAATTATTGGCCATTTTCTAGAATAATAACAACCCTTAGGGTTTCTACAATTCAATATGTTCCTTTTATTCTATCCATACAGGCTAAAACCCGAAGGGTAGAAATTATTGTAGCCTATTATATCTCTAACACATAAAACCCCGAAGGGATGGCATTATGCAAACATCCACACACAAATAATATCACCCCTTCAGGGTTCATCCCTAATTATTGGCCATTTTCTACAATAATATCAACCCTTCGGGTTTCTACAATTCAATGTGTCCTATTTATTTAATCCATGCACGTAAAAACCCGAAGGGTTGATATTATTATAGCATATGAATTCCCCCAACCCATAAAACCCTGAAAGGGTGACATTATTCCATCATCTACACGCAAATACCCACCCCAAAAATCAATTTGTTAATATTTAGGACTACCAAGTCTCTTTTGATTTATAGTGCGAGGTTTGGTAAATTTGCACCCAGTATTGTAAAAGGAGTAGTAGCATGATAGATATTAAAGTTCCATCGGTAGGAGAATCAATCAGTGAGGTTACGCTGGTGAAATGGATAAAAAAAGATGGGGAATACGCTAACCGGGATGAGGTGATATGTGAGCTGGAATCAGAAAAAGCCACTTTCGAACTGAATGCCGAGCAAGCAGGTATACTGCATATAGTAGCCAAAGAAGGCGCTACCCTGGCCATAGGCGATTTGGTATGCAGCATTGACGAATCAGCCGCAAAGCCCGAATCAGCCGCAAAAACCGCTACTGCCGCATCTATCCCAGCCCCGGTTG
>CAIWHI010000085.1 GCA_903912435.1 uncultured Bacteroidota bacterium
GAGCGTTTTGCTTATTGTGTGGACGCAATTACCACGAGTGAAGACCCGCACACCGAGTATTTTCCACCAAAACAGAAAAAGGGTTTTGATGAGTTGATGAGTGGCAGTTTTTTTGGTATAGGGGCGCAGTTGAAGAGCGAGAATGATAAGATAATGATTACTGCGATTGTAACAGGAAGTCCTTCGTGGAAACAGGGCGAACTGAAAGCCGGTGACGAGATAATAAAGGTAGCTCAAAACGAAGCACCACCGGTGGACATTGCCGGTTACGACATTGATGATGTAGTAAAATTGATAAGGGGAGACAAAAACACGATAGTGAAACTGACGGTAAAGAAAGTTGACGGTTCGGTGAAGGTGATACCTATTACAAGGGGGGTCGTGCAACTGGAAGAGACTTTTGCCAAGTCAGCAATTATAAAAAACAAAAATGGCAATATCGGTTACATCTTCTTACCTGAGTTTTATGCCGACTTCAATCATACCAGTGGCAGAAGGTGTGCCGTGGACATTGAAAAAGAAGTAAATAAACTGAAAGATGAGGGTGTAAGTGGTATAATCTTAGACCTTCGCTCCAATACAGGGGGTTCGTTGGGTGATGTTGTTGAAATGGCGGGACTTTTCGTTGGCAGGAATGCAGTGGTTCAGGTAAAAAACAATCATTCAGCACCGTCAACGTTAAAAGCTTTGAATATAGATTCGGCAATATACACGGGTCCCTTAGTGATAATGGTGAACGAAAACAGTGCTTCAGCGTCTGAAATACTTGCGGCTGCAATGCAAGATTATAAACGCGCTGTAATAGTCGGCACAACTTCATACGGTAAGGGTACTGTCCAAAAAATGATTTCTTTAGATGAAATTGTTGACCCTATGACGCGTTACCAATTACAAAACGATACCTCAGTTAGTGATGCTTCAATCGGTTCGATAAAAATGACAATGGAAAAATTCTACCGTGTAAACGGAGGCTCAACCCAGTTGAAAGGCGTGACTCCTGACATTATTCTCCCTGATGTAAATGAATATGAAGACGAGGATATGGGAGAGCGTCATAACAAATCCGCTCTTCCTTGGGATGAAATACCTGCTGCAAGTTATGCTCCGGTAAATAGCGTAGGAAACTTGGAACAGCTTGCAGACCAAAGCAAAAGCCGTGTAAAAAATAGCCTTGCTTTCAAGCTGATTGACGAAAATGCAGCCTATGTAAAAAAACATAAAGACAACAACATTGTATCCTTGAGCGAGTCTAAGTATAAAAAAGAACAAGAGGAAGTAAATGCCATGTCTAAAAAACTGGAAGACATGCGCAAAAATGCTACTGACATGGAATTGACAAATCCATCAGCCGATATGGACAAAGTGAACCTCGACAGTGCGTCTATAACAAAGAATAAAGACTGGCTGAAAAATTTAAGTAAGGATATCTACATAGCCGAAACAGTAAACATCGTTACAGACATGGCAAGACCATTCTCAAAATCAAATGGTAGTGCTGATGACACAGAAAATATGAGCGGTAAATCAAGAAGAAAGAAAAAGTAAATATTACCTTTTATCTGTTACAGTTATTTCAGATACGGCTTTAACGGGCGGATGAAGGACAATGAATATGTCGGGTTTGGAAACTTCGGTGATAGAGGCGTACAAACCCAAACAGGAAGGTGGCCTACACCGGATAAATTGGCACAGAAATACCCGAGTGAAAGCCCCTATTTATTTGGTGGGGACAATCCAATTTATTTTATTGATAAAGGTGGAATGTATAAAGTTTCTGCAAATAATGAAGCCAATTATAACCGAGACTACCCGCTCATAATGAAATATTTATCAACTCAAGTAGAGCATGACATTTCTAATAGCACAAAGATTATTAATGGGCTAATTGCAACTAACCCGAATATTCAGGAAAGCACTATCAATGGTATTTCTAAATGGAAATCAGGACCTGAAATACAATTCAAAGAGGCACCCGGTGAATTCCCATTAGAATTCAAAGGCGCTGCCAGTTATACTGAAAAGGATGACCATGTCATTCAAATGAACGCTGGATATGCAACGTTTATAGAAAATGTTTTGAAGAGTAACGCAAGCGATGATACAAAGCAAGCAGCATTTACTCGATTCTATATGACTTTAATTCACGAAACGAGCCATGATCTAAATAAAAATGGCGCACCATCGGGACATAATGTTCAAGGGAATGTTACATAGAGTCCCTTATCAAATGGATATAGCA
>CAIWHI010000086.1 GCA_903912435.1 uncultured Bacteroidota bacterium
GGTAATAAGGTATTGTTTTGCGGTAATGGTGGTAGTGCTGCCGATGCCCAGCACCTTGCAGCCGAGTTTAGCGGCAGGTTTTATTTCGACCGCGACCCATTGCCTAGCGAGGCCCTGCATTGCAACTCATCCTATCTTACGGCTGTAGCCAACGATTATGGTTATGATGTGGTGTATAGCCGTATCATAAAAGGTTCGGGTAAGGCAGGCGATGTTTTGGTAGGCCTGAGTACATCAGGTAATTCTGTTAATATTATCAATGCCATAGAGCAGGCTAAGAAAATTGGCATGATTACTGTAGCACTTACAGGAGAGAGCGGGGGTAAAATGAAGAATATCTGCCACAACATTATCAATGTGCCCAGCAATGATACCCCAAGGATCCAGGAATCGCACATCACTGTAGGGCATATTATATGCGAGCTGGTGGAAGCGGAATTGTTTAAAAAATAAAAGAATCATCTATTGACCCCCAATATGGATATTGATAAAAGCTGGACCTTGTTTCTGGATCGTGATGGAGTAATCAACATTGAATCTGTAGGTAGCTACATCACAAGCTGGGAAGAATTTATATTTCATGATGGTGCACTACCTGCCCTTAAAAGGCTGAGTAATGTGTTTGGTAATATTGTTGTGGTGTCTAACCAGCGTGGTGTGGGCAGGGGTATTATGACCCATGAATCTTTGCGTGAGATACACAATAATATGAAGTCTATGGTGGAACAGAATGGTGGGCGTATAGACAAGGTTTATGCTGCTACTGCCGTGAAGGATGAAGACCGCAACCGCAAACCTAATACAGGTATGGGCCTGCAAGCCCAGGAAGATTTTCCTGAAATTGATTTTAAGCGCAGCATTATGATAGGCAATAGCCCCAGCGATATGGAATTTGGCAAGCGCCTGTCTATGTATACCATCTTCCTCACTACCAAGCATGAACCCTACCAATTACCCAGCGACCTTGTGGACGAGCAATATGCATCACTCTACGACTGGGCTATGCAGTTGGTGCCGGCTGAGATGGTAGGGTAGTAGCCTGATAATATTTTATAGAACCTGAATTGCATTTTGGTAATGGATACCGGAATGTGATTCAGGTTTTTTTGTTTTGAATGTTTTTCAGCAACATTCATTCTTTTAGCACAAACGGCCACCGGTAGTCCGCCGCGGTAGTTAATGCCCCATTTATTGAAAAATAAATATTTTCCGATTTGGGGCAATGATTGTATTGTAAGTAATTGGTTGTTAGTTACATGTGTTATTTTGTAATTTCCCATTATGCCCCATTATTGCCACAAAATGCCCCAAAATTTCGTCTTGAACATGAAACGAAAATCCGGAATTCTTAATTTTGCCCTCATTTCCCGAGACGGATTCAATCCGTCTCTACGGTATAAACAGCCCTTCGGTCCAGGTATTATTGGTACTGGTTGAAGCGTCCCGCTTCAATTGGCAAGCCTGACCGCCGATAGGCGGGCGAGAAGCTTGCAAGAATCAAGACAAAGCGAGTTCGCTTGCTCTATTGCTTTATTTTTAGAATGCCCCATTTTGCAGGAAAATATTTTTTTCGATTTGGGGCAATGATTGTATTGTAAGTAATTGGTTGTTAATTACATGTGTTATTTTGTAATTTCCCATTATGCCCTATTATTGCCACAAAATGCCCCAAAATTTCGTCTTGAACAGGAAACGAAAATCCGGAATTCTTAATTTTGCCCTCATTTCCCGAGACGGATTCAATCAGTCTCTATGGTGTGAGCATTCCTTCGACCAGTACCGAGAATGCCTATTCATCGTAAGACCAATAGATAACTCTATTTTTTACCACCTTCCTTACTACCTCCACCCTTGTTTCCTCCCCCTTTATTGCTTCCGCCTCCCTTGTTAGGGTTTAATTGTGCGCCTCTGTTACCTTCGTTTTGTGAATTCTGTTTGTTTACCCCATCAGTACCTTTGTTGGGGTTCTGCATATTAGCAGAGTTGTCTTGTGGTTTCATATTGGTGTGTGCGTATGTTTAATACGCTAATAGTTGCACTTCAATTGCAATGCCAATTTTATTGTATGACAAAATGACATTTATTGGCATCTTGAATTAATCCTTATATCAATAAATTTATTAACATATTTTACTTTATGGTAAAATCGTAAATCGCTAAAAGTTGCTATGATTTAGGCAATTAATAGATGAAGCTGAATCAGAATAGGAAAGCTTCATTTTATTCCAACTTTGCAATAGTCTTACACTAATGAATACTATACACGCATTAAAATATTATATTCGATTTTGCTTTTCCACCCATCAATCCGTACCCACAAGCCAATGACTAACCTGCTTCCACTTATTGGTTTTGTCTGAAAGGTGGTAAGTATGCACACCAAATTGCAGGGCATTGGCATGTACATAGGTCACCAAATTGCGCTTCTTTTTATCAATTTTGTGCGGGAAATAGCCCATTTCATGGGGCAGAAAACCATACCTATTTCTATTTGTCCATGGAGTCTAATCTGGTGAAGGTTGCATAAAAAAACTAAAACATAAAAAATATTTACCAATACAAATCTTTATCAACTTTCATCCAAATAATATTTTTTAATACAACAATCAATAAAACCCGCCCCTTTCCATCAGTTAATGAAAACAAAAAATGGCATGGTTTTTGCTTGGTTAACTTCAAAAACTAATTAAAAACCTTAAAAAAAAATACCAATGAGAAAGTTATTAATGTTAGCAACAATTTGTGTTGCCAGCTGCATGGCAGTGCATGTATCAGCCCAGGGATGGATATGGGCCACAGGAACTTCAAATATCTCAAGTAATTCCTCTGCAATTGAATCTGGCGACATCGCCGTAGATAAGTCAGGCAATGTATACGAGATTGGCTATGGCGAAGCAGGCACCATTGGCACAAGGGATACGCTGAATTCGTTCGGGCCATTTATCGTAGTTGATACCGAGAATCAAGGTTTCCAGAGTGTGTTGGTAAGCACCGATTCTAACGGTGTATACCGTTGGGTACTGGCTACCCAGCATGCCCAGGTTTCGTTTTCTCACATGAGCATCGACCCTTATGGAAATATTTATATATTAGGTCTTACACAGGGAAGTTTCACATTTGGCAATCGTGCATTCACATTCACAATGAGTTTCGGCACATTTGAATATTTCTGTGCCAAAGTAAATAGTGCAGGACAAGTACTTTGGATAAAGGATATGGCACCCGGAGCGTCTATGCAAAGCGGGCTTGCCATAAACAGTAGCGGACATCTGTACATGGTGGGCACATTCGATGCTGATATGACCCTCGCCTCTACAACCCTTACTCACGAAGACACAGCTGGCTACACATTATTCTATGCAAAGTTCGACAGTTCGGGATTACCGCTGTGGGCAAAAAAATCATCAGGCAGGGCCTACGTTTCATTACTTAATCAATGGGCCTTCTCTCACTCTATCGCTGTAGCCGACGATAGCACTTTCTATATTGCTGGTAATTGTACTTCTACAACTTCTGCCAAAATGATTATTGGAACAGATACGATTACTGCACATGATACTGCCACATATTTTGTAGCAAGATTTAATGCAACTGGTGTTCCTTTGTGGACAAAACAAGTTAATTACGTTACAGGTAATAATCTTGATGACAGACTCAATAGCATTACAGTAGATGCCAATGACAATGTATACCTCGCTGGGGGGCACAGGCAGCAATTTACTTTTGGATCAGACACACTGCAAGCATGTGATTCCAGCGTACACTCGGGTATGTTTATCACAAAGTACAATTCTTCTGGAAGGGAAGTTTGGGCACGCGGATTTGCACAGCCCCGCTACGGAACAGCCTATAGCATGTCCACTGACCATTGCGGAAACATCTGGTTATCCGGTGCCAAGGCAGACTATGCTGTCAACGATTCTTTGTTCCTGTTGCAGTTCGATACTACCGGTACCAAAATCAACTCTATGTGGCTAACCGGCGGTGGTGATGACATGAGCAATATAGCTTTTGACTACAAGGGCAATATGTTTTTGGGTGGTGATTTTTATACGTCCACAGTATATTTCGGTAATGATACCATTACCAAGACACCAAAACAAATCGAATCATTATTTATAGCAAAATACAGGTATGATTATCCTGGTTGTGTTCCCGACCATTCGGCTGGTACACCAATAATAGAAAATCCGGTATCACCAACAATATCGCTGTATCCTAACCCCGCATCTGTAGCTTTCACGATTCATAGCGATGCACCACTGAACGTAGCAGCACATGCAGAAATATACGACATGACCGGCAGGATGGTAATTGCCTACCCAATGAATGAGGAAACCACCGAAGTGCCCCTGGCAAACATCGCAACAGGGATTTACCAATGCAGGATCATAAATAACGGATCATCAGTGACAACAAAAAAACTGGTGGTTATTAAATAAGTATCAGTCCACTTTAGTGGCCGAAAAATTAATATTGCAATAAATTAGTTGAAACTAAACAATGGCGACTGTACAGTCTGCATCAAAAGTTTCGTATCCGTCCAATAGGTTGGGATATTGGCAATAGAGCATCATATGTGATTAATCCATAACTCAGAAGTTTGATTACGTAATCTATCGATAAAACTTAAGCCAGCATTTGTTTTGCTGGTTTTTTGTTGTAGATTTGCGATTACGTAACTACGTAATCTAATGGCCAAGAAATCGA
>CAIWHI010000087.1 GCA_903912435.1 uncultured Bacteroidota bacterium
CCCTAACTCAGAAGCCAAGTTACGTAATCGATATATTTAATTTTTCCAACAGTGTTTTTGTTGCCTTTATTTGTGGTTCTGGATACCATTCATCATTAATGCTGACTTTTTTTATCTCATATAAATGCTTTATAAAATCAGAGACTGAATACCGGCTTATCTGCTTAGCTTCATGTAACATGTTATATATGATATAATACCATTGAAGTGCGATGTGGTTGACAAACATCCAACCTTGCAGGGCATCTTCATTTTGCATATAAGTACTGTCGGCTGCCAAAATGTTTTTTAATCCATCAAACATTACTTCAACCGTATTTCTGCTTTTGTAAGTAGTGTATATCTTGTCGGCGGTAAGCGAGGTATTAGTAACTATCGTCATGGTGCCGAAAGCATGCCTACGTTTATAAAAGCCCTTTTCATCGTAACTTTCAGGTATGCTTACTATTCTGTCCAGGTAATCCTTTTCCTCCTGTACTTTTAATTTGTCATCCCTGAAGCCTACTACCTGCATTTTGTTTACCTCCCAGATTGCATACCATACATAACGGTCATTGTACTTAAACCTGTTCCTGGTATTTTGTATGAGGTCATAATTAATCAACGCATTGTCACGCTTCACCGGCATGATGAACTTTATCCCTTCCGAATTAAGTGTAGCCACATTTCCAAGCGAATAAAATCCTTTATCTGCTATTACAACAGCTTCATTTAGGCCACTTTCCTGCAGGCACATTTTAAACGCAGTCACCTCTCGTATGTTGCCCGCATAAAGCCTGTAAAATACTGGCTGCAAAAGTTTGGCCGAATATATGTACAGCAGGTTGAACTGTTTGTCAAATACCATATCGCTGTTATAGCCTTCCTTAGCATAATACAATTTGTTGGATGCACTGAAAATATTTGTCATGTCAACCATAACGTGATCATCAGGTTTGATAAAACTCTTTAGGTAGGCGGCAGCGGCAGACCGTTGTGTACCTATTCTGCGCAGTGCATTGCTGAATGTTTTATCATTTAATGTTAATGTATTGTCGGCCACAAGCATACTCCTGGCAATATGAAATGGCATATTCTTTATAGGGCTATGATGAACCAGACGGCAGTATGCCATATAAAGAATCCATCTCCATTCATCCGGAAAGTATCCTTTCAGTTTTTCAATAATATTAGTGCTGTAGCTATTTATGAAACCTGTAAAGCCGCTTTCCCGAACACAAATTGCATCAATATCAACTGTATTGACCTGAGGCTTTTGAAGCTGTCGCTTTTCTGACTCAACAAAGCCTTCTCCTTCTGTTATTGCACCCAACAGCTTACCCGTGACTTTCCGCGATCGCTTAAGTGCCGGATCATACTTTGAGGTGACTGAATAAAGGTAGTACCTACCCTTAATATTTCTAAGTTCAGTACCCTTGAGCTTGTGCTTTAGTGCCCATTCTGGATGAGGTGACTTCGATTTCTTGGCCATTAGATTACGTAGTTACGTAATCGCAAATCTACAACAAAAAACCAGCAAAACAAATGCTGGCTTAAGTTTTATCGATAGATTACGTAATCAAACTTCTGAGTTAGGGCTTAAATGTAGTATTTACATTTTGAACACAAACATAGGAGGGTTGATATTATTGTAAAAAATGGCTAAGAATTCGCGATGAACCCTGAAGGGGTGATATTATTTCTTAATAAACTAGAATAATGTCACCCCTTCAGGGTTTTAGATACTTTGACATGTGTTTCTACAATAATACCAACAATTCGGGTTTACCATCAAACTAATGATTTGCGTAATGCTAATTTATGGAATTTGCAATACACCAGGGATATTAACATAACTACCCGGATATTAATACCTACCTTAGCGCATGATTGATATTGAAGACCTGCGTGTGGGTAATTTCGTAACGCCCAAACTGTACAGTGAAAGCCATTATTACAAAGTAGAATCCATCTCTGAAAACAAGGAAACCATCACTTTTACCAACATCTCGAAATATGCCGAACCTGGCAACCTTAAAGGTGAAATAGCCCTGAGTGCCTGCTTCCTGATACCTGTAACCCCCGAGCTGCTCGAAGCCTGCTCGTTTATCCAGACAAGCCCTCAGGTATACGTTTACGACAATATGATAGTGCAGTTCAAACGTTATGGCATAGCCCATGTACAAGCCAATAAAAACGATGTGCAGGTAGCCATAGAAGGTGTAAACGAACTGCAAAATGCCTACCGCCACTTTACCAATAAGGAACTAAATATCGTTTTTAATTACTAGGCCGGAAATACCTTACATAGAGAAGGATTGTTCCTGTAGTGACGGATTGAAATGCCAGGCAGGTTGTGGTGGTGGTAGAGACGGATTGAATCCGTCTCAGGAAATGAGGGCAAAATATATGAATTCCGAATATTCATTTCCTGTTTAAAACGAAAATTGGGGCATTTTGTGGCAACAATGGGGCATAATGGGAAATTATGAAATAATACATGTAATTAACATCCAATTACTTACAACACATTCATTGCCCCATTTCGTAAAATATTTATTTTTCAGAAAATGGGGCATTGGGGCCAAAGCGGTCACTAGCCTAAGTGCCTTCCAGCCGCCGATTCTTTAGAGAAGGAGGGATTAAGCGAAGTGGGTTCGGCAGAGGTTGTCCCCTAGAGACGGATTGAATCCGTCCAGGGAAAGGATGTCAAAATTTATGATTTTGGATTTTCATATCCTGGCGTGGCCAATTGAGACTGATACGGATTCAATCCGTCTTTACGTGTGGTTTGATATTTGTTTTTCTTGGTAAATCAGCATAATCAGCGGTTCAGCACCCACCCCACAACCACAGGTAACAATTAATTTACCCCACATTGGTAATACAATCGTAAATTTGGAATTCTAAAGAAAATCATGGTAATGGATAAGAGCAAAGTAAAATCATTAGTAAAAAAGGTTTTGATAGGTTTATTGGTGGTTTTGATAGTCATCCAATTCATACACCCTACGCCAAATGCTAATGCAACCATATCTGATAAAGACATTACCAAACTATATACCGTACCCGACAGTGTGCAGCAAATATTGAATAAGGCCTGCTACGATTGCCATAGTAATAATACCCGTTACCCCTGGTATTCCAAAATACAGCCTGTAGCATGGTGGCTCAATGACCATATCACAGAGGGTAAACGTGAACTGAATTTCTCTGAATTTGGCAGCCGCCCATTAGCTAAACAAGCCAAAAAACTAAAAAAATGCGCTAAAGAAATGGAAGAAGGTGAAATGCCACTAGATAGCTATACCTGGATTCATAAGGATGCTGTACTAACCCCAGCCGAAAAACAAATGCTGATGACCTGGTTCCAGACATTATCGGCACAAATTGCAGCTGTAGCACCACCATTACCTCCTAATCCTGAAAAGAAATAAAATTGATCGTAACTTTTCAGGAGTGCAATATGTGCTATACCTCAACCAGCCAACGGTTGGGATAATTAAACCAATTGGCTACTACTCTGTTGATGGCACCAATCTTATTCAACTATTTTCAAGCGACAGTACTAAAAGCTGGAGTTTCTCACATCTGGAATTGCCCAACACGACCAATCAAACTTACCTTATGACCATAAACTAGCCAACTTGATTATTATTTAACATTTAGGTATTTTAAACAAAATCCACCTTAATCAGTCTGTAGTAAAGTAAAATAGGCTATTTTCGCATTAAGAACAAAATCACTTTTTATGAAACAATTCAGGTCCTTCCTAGTAGCTGTTCTGGCAATGGTAGCCACATTTTCGGCAGTATTATATACATCATGCCACAAAGACCCATGCAGCAATGTGCATTGTTATAATGGTGGTTACTGCTCAGGCGGAGGTTGTGTATGCCCTACCGGCTATGTTGGTAGCAGGTGTGAGAATCTTGCCACCACTACAATAACTTTTCGTAATAATACCCAAACAAGGGTAACCTTAGCTATCGCTGGTTATACAACTGCGTATGTAGATGCAGGTAGTTCAATCTCATATGATGGTTATTATACCGACCAGGCTATTGGAACCGGTACTACAGGCGGTAGTTTAGGTGAACCTATAAGTTGGAATTTAGTCTATACCTTTCCAAGTAGTGGTGAACTGGTGGTGAATATTAACGTATCGTCCGATTATTTCTACTTATACGCAAAGAATTTTGCTGCACCTTATACTATTACAGAAATTAAAGTAAACTATCTTCTGTCGGGTGTTGCGACAGACGAATTCACCAACATACCATATGACGGAAATCTATATGGCATTGGTTATTATCTGGCATTTTCAAATAGCAATCTCTATTTTTTTACCAGTGGAAGTTCTGTACCATGGTCATATAATACCATTCCATTGCCATTTACTGATAATCAGACATTTACTGCTTCACTTTACTAAATTTTCAATCTCAGATTATTTTTTTAAAGCCCCTGGATGGGGCTTTTTTTGGGTCTATAGTTTCTTCCTTTTTGCCAAAGTAGCCGAACTTGTAAACCGATCCAACATCTTATTATTGTTGGCAGCAGCTATAATATCATTTATCCTATTCATACGGGTTTCCAGCTTATTGGTATTATTGATGTGATACAATATCATTTTCTTATTTGAACTGGCCAGTGAATTATAATAGGCCAATGCCTGTGGATTGTTATCAAATGCCAAACATAATTCGGCAGGTATTGTAAATGCTTCTACATGGTCCAGTTTTGACCACATGCCATTTTGTTGAGCAATCTCTATTTTCGCCATTCCCGCAGGTGTCATCAAACCATTGGCTATCAATTTCTCTATCCTATCTTTATTCAATTTAGACCAGCCGCTTTTGGGCTTGCGGGGAGTATATAATTGCATATAGCACAACTCATCAATAGGATTGAGGGTACTATCAATCCAACCAAAGCACAAGGCTTCTTCCACAGCCTCATCATAATTTACTCTTGTTTTACCACTGCCCTTCTTATAATATACCAACCATATTCCGGGGTATGAATCATGGTTATCAGCTAGCCATTTACGCCAGGAAGCCCTGTCTTCAGCATAAAAGGTATTTGTTTTGGGAATTGCTCCAGCCATAGATTATCAAAAATAACCGAAATTTCGAGATAATAATATGTAGTAATGCCCTATTTTTACATAGAACATTTGCCAAACATGAGGTTGATAAGCATTACCTTGTTGAGTGGCATACCAGGTAATAATTTTTCAATAAACAATACCTAAAAACTAAAGGGTACATATGCAACATTTCAGGTCATTACTAATTGTCCTACTTGCAATAGCAGCAACATTTTCGGCTGTAATAATCTCATCTTGCCATAAGGACGCATGCAGCAACGTTCATTGCCAAAATGGGGGTAACTGCTCAGGAGGCAATTGCACATGTACTGTTGGATATGTTGGTAGCAGGTGCGAGAACAAGGCAAAGACAACCATTACTTATAAAAACAATACAAATACAAGGATTATGTTAAACATTACAGGATATAGCCCAACATATATTATGCCGAATGCATCAGCTACATTTACCGGTAATTTTGGCGACCAGGAATTAGGCACGGCAACAACAAGTGGTATTCTTGGTACACAAATTAATTGGGACATCAACTATGCTTTTCCAGACACAGGTGGCTTACAGGTAAACTTCAATGTTTCATCTGATTACTTCTATTTGTATGTAAAAAATACCAGCACTTATACTTACACCCAGGTAACTGTGAATTATCTGCTTACCGGCTACGAAACAGATGAAAATGTAAGTATCCCTAGCAATGGGACATTATTTGGCATTGGCTATTATCTGGCATTTCAAAGTAGCAATTTATATTTCTATACTAATTTAAGGGGCCATTCGTGTTTCTATAACGAGCTATTTTTACCGTTTACTTATAATCAAACCTTCACGGCTACTATCCAATAAATGAGATTGTTCTACGACACCGATAAAAAAATTAGCATTAAAAATGCATGGCAATACTTAATTTTGCATTGCATATTTGATAAACATGAGGGCGAAATACCTGAACTTATTTACTGATTTCGGATTTAAGAAAATCTTTGGAGAAGAAGCAAACAAAAACTTGCTTATTGACTTCCTGAATGCATTATTGCCTATAAAGTCTAAAATCAAAGACCTTACCTTTAAAAATACGGAATTACTTGGGCAAACTTCAGTTGACAGGAAGGTAGTTTATGATATTTATTGCGAAAATGAGGTAGGTGAAAAATTTATTGTAGAGCTACAAAAAGCTAAGCAAAACTTTTTTAAGGAAAGGACAATTTATTATTCCACCTTCCCAATAAGGGAGCAAGCCGAAAAAG
>CAIWHI010000088.1 GCA_903912435.1 uncultured Bacteroidota bacterium
ATAAAGTAAAACAAAAGCCCAGAAAATAGCTCAATGATTTGTTTCAGATTCAGGTTGGGGTAGTAGCCTGCTGCCTGTAATTGCACACCAATAATATTCTTAATGGCCTGTGGTTCGGTATCCAGGTTCATACCATCAACTGTCACGGTACCTGAGGTCTTCTCCCTAAGGGTTTCAATAATTTCAAGTGTAGTGGTCTTACCCGCACCATTAGGTCCCAGTAGGCCAAATATTTCCCCTTCCAGCACTTCAAAGCTGATTCCCTTCACTGCTTCGAAATCGCCGTATTTTTTCACCAGGTTTTCAACCTTAATTATTGCTTTGCCCATTATCCCTAAACTTATATGAAATAGACCTGCAAGTTAAATAAATTCCACCCACCGATTTTATGATTCTGGTTTGATTTCGCCAGGATAATATGCATTTATGAGGATTAAAAAGTAAGGGACACATGAATCTAACCTTATTATTTTGAAAGATTCCCTTAATTTAGCACCATGGCTGAAGAAATTAAAAAGCGGGCATACAAGCCATTGTATGTTGTTGCGGGGGTAGTATTATTGGTATTGATTTTCGGCCTGTTCAAGGTTTTTGGTCCTGCTACACCTATGTATAAGGGCGATAACAATTTCGTTTATATACATACCGGCGATGATTACGAAAAGGTGAAAAATGCGGTTTCGGGTACGGTTTCTGATATGTGGAGTTTTAATTTAGTGGCCCGCCTGGTAGGTTTACCATCACATATCCACCCCGGAAAATACAAGGTGAAAAGCCTGATGAGCAATTATAGCCTGGTGAGATTATTACGCTCGGGCAAGCAGACTCAGGTGAACCTGGTAATCAATAAACTACGTACCAAAAGCGATTTTGTAAGCCTTATATCAACAAGTCTTGAGGTTGATAGTAATACCCTAAGGCAAATGATTAATGACCCTGTATTGCTGAAAGAATACAATCTGGATACCAATACAGTAATGTGTGCCATCATCCCCAATACCTACTTTTTTAAATGGAATACTCCTGCCGATAAAGTATTTAGAAAGCTAGCTGCCAATTATGTCCACTTTTGGGATGATGCCCATAGGCAGCAGGCTAAGGCGCATGGCTTAACCCCATCTCAGGCAATTATTGTGGCCTCAATTGTAGATGAAGAAACTAATATGCAGGATGATAAGCCTAAGATAGCCAGTGTATACCTGAACAGGCTAGATAAGGGAATGAAACTACAGGCCGACCCAACAGTGAAATTTGCTGTGGGCGATTTTACCATTAAAAGGGTAGCAGGGCAGATGCTTCAAAATACATCACCCTATAATACTTACCTCTATACAGGCCTGCCTCCTGGCCCTATATGTACGCCGGCCATTAGCAGTATTGAGGCTGTTTTACAATCACCACCTACCACCTACCTCTATTTCTGCGCCAAAGAAGATTTTAGTGGCTATTCTAATTTCGCCTCTACCTATGATGAACAACTAAAAAATGCCCATAAATACCAGAAGGCGCTGGATGCGAGGGGGATTCATTAGGTAAAGGCATAAGTTAAAAGTCAAAAGTTAAAACATGATTTGTAAATATATGTCTTATATGGTAACTATGTGATAGTCGGATATAGTGAATGATTAATATGGGATGGGTAGTTTTTGAAATGAAATTAATAAGTTGCTTGTGATTTTTTTAAAATCCTTGAAAGGGTTTAATATCCTAGCCCATGGAATCGCCATAGGTAGCCATGATAGCTAAAATTTAAAAGCCCTGAAAGGGCCAAATCACAGAGTGATGGGTGTCGCTCATCGAAATGAAAGGGAATCAAAATATGTTTGTAAAATAGATAAACACATATTTAAAAAACTTTTGGGGAGGTCTCGATTTTTTACTTGTATCATCATTATTCCCCTTTGCATAAATATTATCAAACTATTAATTGATTTTAAATGCGGGTAATTAAGTATATCCCAACCAGCTGATTCAGATTATTCCTTTAACTTAGCACTTTTTAATAATTTTTTCAAACGATTTTCATGCAACAAGCAAAACAGGGGGATAAAGTAAATGTTCATTACCATGGCAAGTTAACAGACGGTACTACTTTTGATAGTTCAGAAGGCCGCGAACCACTTGAATTTACCGTTGGTATAGGCCAGGTAATCAAGGGATTTGATGATGCCGTGGTAGATATGGCACCAGGTGATAAGAAAACTGTTCATATACCGGTGCACGAAGCCTATGGCGAGCGCAATGAGGATATGATGATGGAATATCCTAAAAGCGAATTCCCTGCTGATATGAATCCTGCAGTAGGTATGGAATTACAGATGGGTGATAATGCAGGTAATATTTTCCAGGTATTGATCGTTCAGGTAGGTGAGGAAACTGTGTTGCTTGATGCTAATCATCCATTAGCTGGTCAGGATCTCATTTTCGAATTGGAGTTAGTGTCTATTGCCGAATAACCAATTCGTAGATTTTATATTTCAACGGGTCAAAGAAAATTCAGCTTTCTTTGACCCGTTAATTTTTAATATTGTGAGGCATCATTTCAATCCTCCATTTTAGTAATCTGTCGTTGTTTCAACCGGGCTATAAATATCATCAAAGCCCCGGCAAATAGCCAGATAGAGGCAAACCACAGCAACCAGGTATAGATACCATTACTTAGCATGAGTAAATTTCCAAAGCCCTGAATCATTAATATGAGCTCGGTGAT
>CAIWHI010000089.1 GCA_903912435.1 uncultured Bacteroidota bacterium
GGCACTTATTATGATACCATAAACGAAATGAGTGTCCTGCCTGTGTAATAAGACATTGAAACTTAGTGAGTAGAGTACCCAATTTAATACCGTATTAGAGCCACCACAGGCTAAGTACCTAAATGTTTGGGTAGGTATTATCCTTTTGAAGGGGATATGGAAAAAGTCAATGATTCCAATAATGGTATGGCGGCTCTTTGAAAGCAAGTAATTAGAGTAATTTTTTTTCAAAATTAAGATAATTTCCCAACCTGCCTAATTTGAATTTTTCTAAACTATTGGGAATGACCCTGACGGCCCACTTTATAGCATTAGCATAAGGCAAAAAAAAGGAGTTGATTGCTCAACTCCTGAATGCGTCTTTTATCTTATCGAAGAATCCCCCTTCTTCCCTTTCGCTCTTTGCATCGGGGCCCGGTTTGAAATTCGGTGAATTTTTCAATTTCTCAATCATATCCTTCTCTTCGTGGCTAAGGTGTTGTGGTGTCCATACGTTCACTTCAATCACCTCATCGCCCCTGTCATATCCCTGGAAAGCCGGGAAGCCTTTGCCTTTAAGCCTTAAGGTCTTACCACCCTGGGTACCAGGTAATATTTTAATTTTCGCCTTACCATCAATAGTAGGCACTTCGGTTTGCAAACCTAATACAGCTTCAGGGAAAGAGATATGTAACTGGTAAACCACATCAAGGTCGCGACGGGTGAGGAACTCATGCTTTTCTTCTTCTACCAATAATAGGAGGTCACCCGGAGGGCCACCACGCTCACCAGCATTACCACGGCCACTCATGCTCAATTGCATACCATCCTGAACTCCGGCTGGTATATCAAGGCTCAGTGTTTCATCGCCATATACACGGCCTTCACCTTTACAGTTGCCACATTTCTGGGTTATCTGGCTGCCTTCACCATTACATGTAGGGCAGGTAGTTACGGTTTGCATCTGGCCCAAAAAAGTATTGGTAACCCTGCGTACCTGGCCCGAACCACCACATGTGCCACAATTCTGTATTGAATTTCTATCTTTTGCACCACTGCCATTGCAATGCTGGCAGGAGATATGCTTTTTAACCTTTATTTTTTTATTGGCTCCATTGGCAATCTCGGCATAATCCATTTTTAGTTTTATGCGCAAGTTGGCACCACGTGTACCCTGCCTGCGGCCACCACCACCCTGGCCACCAAACATACTGCCAAACATATCATTGCCAAAAACATCGCCGAAGTTGGAGAAAATATCCTCCATCCTCATGCCACCCTGTGGGCCATAACCACCACCACCAGTCGCTGCATGGCCAAAACGGTCGTACTGTGCCTTTTTGTCGGGGTTACTTAGTGTATCGTAGGCTTCAGCAGCTTCTTTAAATTTTTCCTCAGCTTCTTTATTACCGGGATTACGGTCGGGGTGAAACTGCATAGCTATCTTACGGTAAGATTTTTTAATCTCATCGGCCGATGATCCTTTTGCTACTCCCAGCACCTCATAATAGTCACGTTTTGCCATTTAATATGGTGTTATTTGTTTTAGGATTTCCTATCAAGGAAATGTGTTCAGAATTTCAGAAAAAAATCTATGACCCGGTATAACCCCGGATTTACTATCCAGACTTAAAACCACGCCACAAATTATAACAAAAATCAAGTATTCTTATCGCCTTTTTCCAATCTGTATTCAATCAAAGACCTTTATCCTGGTCTTGAAACTAACTATTTACCTACTATCACTTTAGCGTGCCTTATCAGCTTGTCATTAAGGTAATATCCAGGCTCTACCACATCTATTACCTTGCCTATCATAGATTCGTTAGGTGCTGGTATTTCTGTGATTGCCTCATGTAAATCAGGGTCAAAATCTCTGCCATTAGCATCCATTGCCTTCAGACCTTTCTGCGCCATAATATTATTCAACTTATTGAAAACCAGTGATACACCTTCTTTCAGCAGGTTTACATCAGTAGTATTATCCAGTTGTTTGCCAGCCCTGCCCATATCATCCATTACCACCAGTAGCGACTGGATAGTATTTTTAGCAGCAGTTTGTTCCAGCTCCATTTTTTCCTTAGCCACACGCCTACGATAATTATCAAATTCTGCAACCATGCGCAGGTATTTGTCCTTCATTTCGGCCAGGTCGCCCTGTAGCTTCACAACCTCATCATTTACTGTATTTTCAGTGTTTTCCTGAGGTGCGGTATTACCTTCATTTTCTATCTCTTCGTTATGTGCCAAGTTGTCGGTGTTTTCGTTGCCCGTTGTTGAATTACTCTCCATAGTCTTCTTTTTTTTGAAAAACATAGTGTTAGGCAATTGTGCAATTATTTTGCCAATTGATTATTTGGGACAAAATGTCGCAAAAAAATGAGAGGATAAGACAAAATGTTTCCCTGCATCGTATAAGTTCGTTTATAGATAAGCCATATGAATGACCATTAAGAATCGGTAGCCTACTATGAAAAAACAATGACCATCAATAATGAGCTCTGCTCCGATGGAGCAGATTAACTATTTCAAAATAAAATCTACAAAGCCATTGGCTCCCATGGAGCCAACGAACTTGTATGAAATAATTGGCAACCAATACATTTTGATTTTGTTCACACGAATTTTGGCCATGCGAAAATAGACTGGTATACGGGTTTCGCAGTTCTTATTGGCGTAGGCTCCAAAGGAGCTAACGAACTTGTATGATATAATTAGCAACCAATCATTTTGATTTTGTTCCCACGAATTTTGGCCATGCGAAAATAGACTGTTATATGGATTTCGCACTTCTTATTGGCATAGGTTCCCTTGGAGCTAGCGAACTTATATGATATAATTGGCAACCAAAAAATTCTTAGTAAGACCCTTCCAAATTTCCCATAATGAAAATAGACTATTATATAGGTTTTGCATCTCAGAATGTCGTTGGCCCCATCGGGGTCAATGGCTTTGTAGCAATGAAATTTTAGGTAATGTACTGCTCCGTCGGAGCAGCGCACTTCGAGTTTTGGAATAGAAAAAGATAAAATGATGCCACTCTAATTGTAAATAGACTCTAATTATTTCAACAAAAAAATCTTGTAACTTTTTTCTGCCTGCCACGATATACTATTATAACGCCACAAATAGAACATTAGGTTACAAGCTATGAAGATGAATTTGAAAAATGGGCAATAAAATAAATAATTACTTTTTCTAACCCTTTTTTCACCCTGAAAACGGTGTTACAAAAATGCAAATCACCCATATAGCGTTAAAAGTACCCCTTGTAACCACATGTACATTTGTAGCGTCATAGTAAGCACAATTAATTCACCCAATAAAAAACAGAAGTATGAAACAAGTTATCATCACAGTCGCACTTATGGCGGCATTTTCGGTAGCCAATGCACAGACCGCTACATCAACAAAACAGTATGCAAAAAAAGAAGCATCAGTAAATGAATTCAACGGAGCCACCATGAACGTAGCTAATGGCTTCATCAGTTTCTCCGGCCTGCCTGAGATGCAGAAGGGTACATGGGCAGTTATTACTGATGCCAATGGCGAAGAAATAAAGCAGGTACGCATTACCCAAACTGAAAACTCAGTAGATGTAAAGAAATTAAAAAAGGGCATGTACTTCGTTAGCCTGGTATATAAAAGCGTGAGCAAAAAAGCTTTTGTTCTGAATATCTAAGAAATTAAAAGTTAAAGATTAAAAGTTAAAACGCAGGCTGGGTAAAAGGTTAAAAGTCAAAAATTAAAAGTTAAAACGTAGAATTTATTATCGATATAGGGCTTTAATGTATTGACTAGAAAATCAACATAGGCTTTACCC
>CAIWHI010000090.1 GCA_903912435.1 uncultured Bacteroidota bacterium
ATATTTTGACGGCGGTATAAGGATTGGGCTTTTTTTATATTTTCGGCTGTTGAACCTTGAATACCGGTCACAGACCGGGTTATCTAGTTGATACGAGTGATCCTGTCGGCACACTTGTGCCAGTGAGATATTTTGACGGCGGTATAAGGATTGGGCTTTTGTTTCATTTTCGGCTGTTGAACCTTGAATACCGGTCGCTGACCGGGTTATCTAGTAGACACGAATAGATAGCAAACTATTTTATAAAGGTCGGGATGATGAACAATTTTTCTTTACATATCCTAACCCACAATGTAATTGACTACTTAAGGGATTTGCGAATTTTTTAAATATATTTTGATGCCCTTCCGTTTCGATGGGCGATGCCTGCCGATAGCCATCGTTACTCTGAGATTCCGCCTTTTTCAGGGCTTTCAAACTCTAAAAATAACATTGTAATTCCCCTTATCCCTCCATCTTTTGCAAAAGCACATTGGCTGTGGCAACAATGCCTTCTTCGCGGCCTATAAAACTTAAGTGCTCGGTGGTTGTGGCTTTTATAGATACATCGTCAATGGTTACGCCTAATATGCCAGCTATTGAGGCCCGCATATCATCTACATATTTACGGATTTTGGGAGCCTGGAGAAGAATGGTACTATCTACATTTACCAGGGTATAGCCCCGTTCGCATACTAGTTGGTAAGACTTTTGCAGGAGGATTTTGCTATCTATACCTTTAAAGGCAGCATCAGTATCGGGGAAATGCTGGCCTATATCGCCCATACTAAGTGCACCTAATAAGGCATCACAAATGGCATGCAATAGCACATCGGCATCAGAATGACCAAGAGCTCCCTTGCTGTGGGGAATTAATATCCCACCTAACCAAAACTCTCGCCCTTCAACCAATTTATGAAAATCAATACCCTGCCCTATACGAAATGACATATGCTTGTTATTAGTACCTGTGAATAATTATAAGTTCAATCCGAATTTTTCGCCTGTATTGATGGCGATATCATAACCTGCATCAGCATGACGGATAACGCCCATTGCAGGGTCGTTGAACAATACCCTCTTAAGCCTTTCTTCTGCATCCTGTGTACCATCAGCCACTATCACCATACCTGCATGCAATGAGTAGCCCATGCCTACACCCCCACCGTGATGGAATGATACCCAGCTAGCACCGCCGGCAGTATTGATGAGTGCATTCAGTATTGGCCAATCGGCAACAGCATCACTGCCATCTTTCATGGCTTCTGTTTCACGGTTTGGAGATGCTACAGAACCAGTGTCCAGGTGGTCGCGGCCAATAACTATAGGTGCTTTTACCTTACCTGTTCTTACCAGTTCATTGAATAGTAAACCTGCCTTTTCACGCTCACCCATTCCCAACCAGCAGATACGTGCAGGAAGACCCTGGAAAGCAATACGCTCACGTGCCATTACCAACCAACGGTTAAGGCCCACATTATCGGGGAATAGTTCAGCTAAAGCCTTGTCGGTAGTATAAATATCTTCGGGGTCGCCACTTAATGCCACCCAGCGGAATGGGCCCTTGCCCTCGCAGAATAATGGCCTGATATATGCTGGTACAAACCCTGGAAAGTCGAATGCATTGGTAACGCCACGCTTATCATGAGCCTGGCCGCGCAGGTTATTACCATAGTCGAAAGTGATGGCACCATGTTTTTGTAATTCCAACATCTGGCGCACGTGGCGGGCCATAGTGTCGAGTGAGCGGCTTGAATATTCGGTAGGGTTTGCTATGCGAAGGGCATTTGCTTCGGACACAGTCAATCCTACAGGGAAATAACCTATTAGTTCATCATGGGCCGATGTCTGGTCAGTAAGTGTATCGGGGGTGATGTTGCGGTCTATCAGGCGCTGCAACAAATCAACCGCATTACAACATACACCTATGGAAACACGTTCGCCATTTATAGCAGCTTCGAGTGCCCAATCTATACTTTCATCAATATTTGAGGTCCATTTATCCAGATAACGGGTTTCAATACGCTTGAGGATGCGCCATTCTTCCATTTCGGCAGCAAGGCATACACCCTCATTCATTGTTATAGATAAGGGCTGAGCCCCACCCATGCCACCGAGGCCTGCAGTAACATTCAGTTTACCTTTCAGGGTGCCACCAAAATGTATATTAGCCAGTGATAAATAAGTCTCATAAGTACCCTGGACAATGCCCTGCGAACCGATATATATCCAGCTTCCGGCGGTCATCTGGCCATACATCATTAGGCCTTTTGCTTCCAGTTCCCTGAAATGCTCCCATGTAGCCCACCTGCCAACAAGGTTAGAATTGGCTATTAATACTCGTGGTGCATTTTTATGCGAACGCAAAACGCCCACAGGTTTGCCACTCTGAACCATGAGGGTCTCATCCTCATTCAGGTTTTTGAGACATTCCAGGATTTTATCAAAAGCCTCCCAATTGCGTGCAGCCTTACCGATACCCCCATAAAC
>CAIWHI010000091.1 GCA_903912435.1 uncultured Bacteroidota bacterium
GACCTACTGCTTACTAAAGGGTTTAATCCCACATTAGTCAGTTTTTCCGGTGATTTAAATATACCCGCTCCCTCAATTTGGAAAGAATTACACAATCTGGATGTGGCGGTAATAACTGTGCCATTCCCCAATAAAAACTCATCTGTTAGTACTCATTCGGCTATGGTAGCAAACCTAACCTCCTTCCTGGGAGATTTTAAGGGTCAATTATTCTTCATGAGTTCTACGAGTGTATACCCTGATGCGCCAAAAGAATATATAGAAGCCGACTTACCACCCTCTGAGGTGGTTGCAGAGCAATTGATCAGAAACACCTACCCACAGGTAAATATCCTTCGCCTAGCTGGTCTTATGGGAGGAAACCGGCAATTAGCCAACTACAAAGTAGCCAACCTTGACCATCCTGTAAACCATGTACACTATGCTGATGTGTGTGGGGTAATAAAAAGGATGATAGAAATGAACTCTACTTCCCAATTGTACAATGTGGTTGCCCCTCTTCACCCTACCAAAGCTGAAGTGATAGGTACCGCTAATAACCTTACCGAACATTCGACCACCATCCACAAGGGTAGAATCATTTCCTGCCAAAAACTGGTCTCAGAGCTTAATTATCAATTCTCCTGCCCCAACCCTCGGTTATTTTATCTGTATTGAATCGATTATACAAATATGAAAAAATACAGAACCAGCTCAGAAATCCATCATTAGAGTATTTTTACTAAATATATCAACCTGATTGTATATACATTAATACTCCCCTACTTAAGAAACTTTTCCATAACATAACACCCACCACCAAAAAATATAAAAGGCAATGATAACGATAAAATTATCATTGCCATTCCAAAAATGCCAAGGTAAGTCATCACCTTAGCTTCACTAGGTTTCATTGAATCATAAGCTATCCATGCATCATCACCAATATTCCAATTAGGTGGACTGCTCGACATATAGCCATCAATTTGAATAACCTTCTTACTCTCTGTCACAAATTGAAATACCGGTTTATAAGTATCACCATCTGAGTCAGTGATGGTTTTAGTAGAATCACGGTGCCTATGGCTCTATTACTACTTTTCAAAAACTTGATAGATTCATAAAAATAGCTCACGGAAATTTGGAATTGGTATTATCAATAATATAGATGGTGATATATTATCTGTGAAATTTGGTGATAAAATAAAAAGTATAGATATTAATTTAGCACCAATAACCGTTCTTTAAATGAAAAGAGGAAGATTAATCTTCCTCTTTTTCATTTTGGATATCATCATTTGGTCTAACCATTTTTTCTTGGACTATCTCATTAAAATCCGGAGCAAGTGCGAATTTATATCTACAGCTTAGGTGACCGCTCATCTCCTTGCGCCCAAAATTAACACCGACCTCACAATTCATCAATTCCTTTCCTTCTAATTCTATAACCAACCTTATTTGGAAGTCATTTTTTCTTTCCTCTTTTCTAACGGTTAATTCTTGGTGGTAGTCGAATAAAACATCAAAATGATCATAGCCTTCACGGAAAAAACGAACCGTAGGGCAAAGTGTGAAGATATTTCCACCATTTCCTAAATAAAACATATTTCTATCTTTAC